>JACCVM010000111.1 GCA_013698135.1 Euzebyaceae bacterium
ACCAGAAGCTGGTCGCGCAGGCGGTCAAGAACGCCCGCGAGATGGCGCTGCTGCCCTACACCACTCGCTGACCCTAGGAACGGCTCGTGAAGGTCATCCTCAAGCAGGACGTCGACAACCTCGGCGGCGCCGGTGACGTCGTGGACGTCGCCGACGGCTACGGCAACAACTACCTGATGCCTCGCAATCTGGCGATGCGCGCCACGCGTGGGGCGCTGGCCGACGCCGACGCCATCCGAGCCGCCCGTGGCAAGCGCGAAGCCCGCAGCCTCGGGGAGGCGCAGGAGCTCAAGGCCCGCCTGGAGGCTAAGCAGGTGTCGATACCCGCCAAGGCCGGCGAGGACGGCACGCTGTACGGGTCGGTCGGAAACAGTGCGGTGGCCGCTGCGGCCAACCAGCAGCTCGGCGTGCCGATCGACCGCCGACGCATCCCGCTGGAGCGACCCTTCAAGCAACTCGGTGAGCACGAGGTGCAGGTCCGCATCCACCCTGAGCTGACCGCCACCCTTCGCGTGGCGATCGTCCGCGGCACCTAACCTCTCCCCGCTGACACCCGACCCCCCGCCGAGCTCTCGGCGGGGGGTCGTTCGTTGGCCTCCCCGCACCCGCTCATCACCGCCGGGTGGCACGCGCATCAACCACTGACCGTGTGTATCTGGCCGCGCCCGCGACGGTGGGCGCACACGATCGGCGTACGTCGCGGGTTTCCGTCACCCTTACCCACAGCGTGCCCACAGCCGACGAGCGAAGACAGGGCCGCCGCGCGCCCGAGCCACGGCATCGCGTCGTCGCGACGCACAGCTGTGGACCACCTTCTCCACGGATCTCGAATCCACGTGCGGTTGTCTCACCCCCTCCGTACGGTCACCCCAGGCGTCGCAGCGCTCGCCCGCTGGGGCTATCAGCGGTGACGGCAGGAGACAACGGTGATTCCCGAGGTGCAGCAGGCAGCGGTGCGAACGCTCCCGGCTGCGGCAAAGTCGCGCGGTTTCGACCGGGTGCCGCCGCACAACCTCGACGCGGAGGTCAGCGTGCTCGGCTCGATGCTGCTGTCGCGCGACGCCATCGCCGAGGTCAGCGAGCTGGTCGGCCCCGAGGACTTCTACCGCGGGGCCCACCGCACGATGTTCGAGGCAGCGCGCAACCTGTACGACCGGGGTGAGCCGGTCGACCCCGTGACGTTGGCCGACGAGCTGGAAGGACGCGGCACGCTGGCAGATGTCGGCGGGGTCGTCGGCATCGACGAGATCGTGCGCCGGGTCCCGGTAGCCGCCAACGGCCTGTACTACGCACGCATCGTCGCCGACCAGGCCCTGCGTCGGAGGCTGATCGAAGCGGGCACCCAGATCGCCGGTCTCGGCTACGAGCCCGAGCGGGGGGTCGCCGAGGCGGTCGATACCGCCGAGCAGGTCATCTATGGCGTCGCCCAGCGCGGGAACATGGGCGACTTCGTGTCGATGAAGCAGCTGGTGACGGCGAGCTTCGAGCTCATCGAGAAGCTGCACGAGAACAACTCGTCCATCACCGGGCTGGAGACCGGGTTCAAGGACTTCGACCTGCTGACCGCCGGGTTGCAGCCGTCGAATCTCGTGATCATCGCTGCTCGACCCGCGATGGGAAAGTCCACGCTGGTCACCAACTTGGCCACGCATGTCGCGGTCGAGTCGCGCCAACCCGTCGTGATGTTCTCGTTGGAGATGTCGCAGATGGAACTGATACAGCGCATCCTGGCTGCGGAGGCTCGCATCCCCTCCGACCGTCTGCGCACCGGTCGCCTGGAGGAGCCGGACTGGCCGAAGCTGTCACAGGCCATGGGCCGCTTGGCTGAGGCGCCGCTGTACATCGACGACACCCCAGGCATCAACCTGATGGAGATCCGGTCCAAGTGTCGCCGGCTCAAGCAGAAGCATGGCCTCAGCCTGGTCATCATCGACTACCTGCAGCTGATGCAGTCGCACCGTCGGATCGAGAATCGGGTGCAGGAGGTCTCCGAGCTCAGCCGAGGCCTGAAAATCCTCGCCAAGGAGCTGGACCTCCCAGTCATCGCCCTGTCGCAGCTGTCGCGCAAGCCCGAGGACCGAGCTCGGGACGATCGCCGACCGCAGCTGGCCGACCTGCGCGAGAGCGGCTCCATCGAGCAGGACGCTGATCTGGTGGCGTTCATCTACCGCGACGAGGTCTACGACCCCGAGTCCGCGCACAAGGGGGAGGCCGAGCTCATCGTCTCCAAGCACCGCAACGGCCGGCTGGACACCGTGCGGTTGTCGTTCATCGGGCAGCACTCGCGCTTCGTCAACATGGCGCGCGGACCGATTGGCGGGCGAGGCGGGCCGCTGTAGTTGCGGTGGAACTCCTGGCGTCACGGCGGCGTCGAAGCCAACGAACCGCAGCCGCTCGACCGAGGAAGACCCCATGAACCGCTTGCCTGTCGCCTGGTTGTGCCTCGTCCTCGTGTTGGCGGCGGGGTGCAGCGGCGGAGGAAGCAGCGGAGGTAGCGCGGCGCTGGAGGAACAGGCCGCAGGCGGGGCGGAGGCGGGAGTGGCTGAGGAAGATCGAGCGCAGGACAGCGCGGCGGGTAGCGCCGCCGACGAGGTCGCCGAGATCTCAGGCAGCGGCAAGGTCTGGCAGGCGCTGCCGGTGGCCTCGACCGGCGAGCGGGTCATCAAGGACGGCACCATCGTGTTGGAAATCGGGGAGGGCACCTTCGACACCGCCTTCGCCGAGGTGGTGCGCGCCAGCGACCGGCTGGGCGGCACGGTCGTGGCCACCACCACCGACAACAGCGTGGATGGCCCTCCAGCCGGCACCGTGACGGTGCGGGTGCCCGCTGACCAGTACGAGCAGCTGCTGATCTCGATGCGTGACTTCGGCATCGTGCGCAACCGGCGCATCAGCTCCGAAGACGTGTCCACCGAGTACGTCGATCTGCAGTCGCGGCTGCGCCAGCAGGAGGCGCAGGAACGCTTCTACCTGGGGCTGTTGACCGAGGCACGCGACGTCGAGGACGCCATCGCGATCCAGCAGCAGCTGCAGGGACTGCAGTCCGACATCGAGCGCATCAAAGGCCGGCTGCAGTTCATCGACGATCGCACGACCTTCTCCACCCTGACCGTCGAGCTGTACGAGCCGGGCGGGATTCCCGTGACCGAGCCACCGTCCGGGCCGAGCCTGGCCGCCGCCTGGCTGCAGGCGCGAGAGGCGTTCGTGACGGTGATCGGCGCGCTGCTGGTGACCACCGTGGCGCTGCTGCCGCTGCTGCTCATCGCCGCCGCTGGTTGGGGCGCGTGGCGCTGGTCACGGCGGCACCCGACGACCCTCAGCGTTCATCAGGAGTGAGCCAGGACTGAGGCGGATCCCCTGCATCACGTGAGCCGTAGGATGCGCCGATGAGCACCGCACGCGCCGACCGGGTCGACCTCGGCGACCTGCTGGGCTTCATCACGCCGCGGCACAAGGCGATCCTGACCACCGTTCGCAGCGACGGGCGCCCGCAGCTATCGCCCGTCGCCATGGGTGTTGACGACCATGGCCGTATCGTCGTGTCGACCTACCCGGAGCGGGCCAAGACCGCCAACACCCGCAAGGACGCACGAGTATCGGTGTGCGTGCTGTCCGACGACTGGGATGGTGCCTGGGTGCAGGTCGACGGGCAGGCCCAGGTGCTCGACATGCCCGAGGCGCTCGAGCCCCTGGTCAGCTACTACCGATCCATCTCCGGCGAGCATCCGGACTGGGACGACTACCGCCAGGCCATGCAGCGCCAGGACAAGAGCCTGATCAGGGTGACCATCGAGCGCTGGGGCCCGATCGCGACGGGGGGCTTTCCCCCGCGCCTGACGCAACGCTAGCTACAGCGTCGGCTTGAAGACCATCGCCCATACCACCGAGAGCAGGATCAGCACGTTGATCGCGTTGAAGGTGCGCAGCCGCGCCTGCAGGGCCGCGATCCGTGCGGTGTCTGGGTCGTCGCTCTCGCCCAGCTCGGCCAGCTGACTTCCCAACCTTGACAGCAGGCCGCCGCCGAGGCCCATGGACACCACGATGCCGAGGAAGCCGTAGGCGATCCACAGCTCATTGAAGCCGAGCCTGCCCACCACGACCATCACGATCCCGGCCACGAGGGTGATCACCGCGGCCGGCCCCACCACCGACCGCCCGTAGAAGGCGGCTTGGCGGCCGAGTGCAGCGGTTGCTGCGGCACCCTCTTGTCGAGCCAGGCGCGCCGGGATCACCGTAAGGGCGATGAGGCCGCCGACCCAGACGATGACGGCGGCGACGTGCAGGAACTTGAACAGGTTGTAGGTCGTGTACACCGCACCCTCCAGATCCGCCCACCCAGTGTGGCCGACGGTGCTCAACGCAACGCTGCCGCGACGCTACCACCGTCCTACCGGGCTACGGCGAGGCTATCGGCGCCCGTGCGCCGCGGGCCGGCGGCGTTGGCTGCTTGGCTTACGTGCCGGCTTGACGCTGGTGTGCGGGCGTTGCGGCAGCCGCGTCACGATCGGCTTGGGCGGTGAGGTCGTCGGCAGCTGCTCGAGCGCCACCCGGTCCACCCCGCTGGGCATCGACAGCTCGTGCTGCAAGCTCTTGACGTCGCGGACCTTATCCGGCGGTACCAGAGTCAGCACCAGGCCCTTGGCTCCCGCACGCCCGGTCCGTCCCGAGCGGTGCAGGTAGTCCTTGCCCGTCGCCGGGGGGTCGAAGTGGACCACCACTCCGACGTTGTCGACGTGGATACCCCTGGCGGCCACGTCGGTGGCCACCAAGGCGTGCACGCGGCCCTCGGTGAAGTCGGCCAGTGCGCGGTCGCGCTGGTTCTGCGAGCGGTTGCCGTGGATAGCCACCGCTCCGACCCCGTCGCGCTGCAGCTGGCGGGCGACGCGGTCCGCGGCGTGCTTGGTCCTGGTGAACACGATGGCTGGCGCCACGCTGCGCACGACGTCGCCGGTGACGTGTACCCGCGCGGCGGCGTCGGTGTGCCAGAACAGGTGTTGGACGTCGTTGCGCTCCTCGCTGGTCTGGGCCAGCTCGTAGCGAGCGGGGTCGCGCTGGTAGCGACGGATGAGCACGTCGACGTCACCGTCGAGCGTGGCGGAGAACAGCAACGTCTGCCGCGAACGCGAGGTGGCGTCGAGCAGGCGCTTGACCTCCGGCAGGAAGCCCATGTCAGCCATGCGGTCCGCCTCGTCGACGACGACGAAATCGACGTCGCCCAGGTTGACGTCCCCGCGGCGGACCAGGTCGGCGAGCCGGCCGGGGCAGGCCACCGCGATGTCGATGCCCTGCCGCAGGCGACGCTGATCGCGGCTGATGGACATTCCGCCGTAGAAGGTCGCGACGCTACGGCCGAGCGGCTCCGCCAGCTGACGCAGCTCGGCGGACACCTGCGCCGCCAACTCTCGGGTGGGCACCAGAACCAGACCGCGAGGGCGTCCAGGCCTTCCCTTGCCGACTCTGGCGACGAGCGGGATGGCGAAAGCGAGGGTCTTGCCGGATCCGGTGGGCGCGCGGCCGCACAGGTCGCGACCGGCCATCGCCTCGGCGATGGTCAGTGCCTGGATCGGGAAGGGGTTGATGACCCCGCGCCTGGCGAGGGGGCCGGCGATGCGCGCGGGCACGCCGAGGTCGTCGAAGGTGGTCAAAGCGGCTACTCCTGTTCGAGCTTGTGCTCGAAGATCGTTGGCGCGCGGGGGCGCATGGGCGAACACGCCCGAAAACGAAGAGAGCGGCTCAAGCCACGTGGTCGAGTTCGGCGTCCGGGGGCGTCGCGGTGAAACGGTCGCCGCGCCGGTGCGCGCGTTCAACGGCGAGGATTGCCGACGCCGTTGTGGTCACTGTAGCGGTTCCTCACGGGGAGTGGCGCGGCCGACGCTGTACCGCTGGACCGTGCAGCCAGGCGTTACGGTGCGCCGATGACCTGGCGACGTGGCCTCGGGCGGCCGTGCGACGCGATCACCCGAGCGGCTCGCACGACAGGAGACGATGCCGCATAACGGCCAGGCAGGAGGACCGTGCCGCCCACGGCGTTGCAGAATGACGTCCGCAAGACGAGCGGAGCCCTGATGACCGACCAGTCGACAGCCGAGCGCAGCGGCGCTTCTGCTCGGCGGTCTCTGGTCGGACGCCAGGTCCTGCACGGCCCGGCTTGGTTCGCCGTGCTCGGGCCCCCGCTGGTCCCGGTCCTGCTCTGGCTGCGC
>JACCVM010000147.1 GCA_013698135.1 Euzebyaceae bacterium
ACTCGCTGGCAGTCGCTGAACTGGGACTACGCCGGCAAGCTGCAGAAGGCGCAGATGGACGTTGCCGACGTGAGCGCCGACCTCGGCTTCCGCCTCCCCGACTAACCCGAGGTGGTGGGCATCCAGAACCAAATCGGTAGCGGATCCCCACCACCCGGGGGTTGGACGAGTGGCGCGGCATTGACCGACCGGACAGACTTGCCGCGTGGACGCCTCTGACCGCGCTCGTCCCGCCGACCCCACAACCCGCCAGGGGTCCGGCGACATGCCGCAGCCCGCCGCGCCAGGGCCTGTGCCGGCGCAGCGTCGCGGCGTGCGGCCGAGCACTGCGGAGCGTGAGGCCGCAGCCATGCGGTTGCGGCAGGCCTACGTCGACGACCGCTTGACGCTGGACCAGTACAGCGAGCGGCTGTCGGCGGTGTACGCCGCCGACACCGATCTCCAGCTCGAGGAGATCGTCGCCGATCTGCCGGAGGTGGAAGACGCCGAGCCGGCGCCTGAGGAGCGACCCCCACCACCGCGTGACGACGACGAGGAAGAGGACCGCCCGTCTCGTGGCCGGCGGGCCCTGGCCGGTCCGCTGATGTGGCTGGCCATCGTCGGCGGGTTCATCGCCCTCGGCGTCGGCGGCATCCCCGACCACGGCGCGGTCATGGGCGGCGCCGACATCGGCCTGGGCCAAGTCCAAGCCGCCGGCGGCGAGATCGACGTGGCCACCGTGATGGGAGGAGCCGAGATCGACCTGCGCGAGATGGAGCCGGGCGAGGAGGTCACCATCGACGGCGCAGCCGTAATGGGAGGGGTCAACGTCGTGGTGGCCCCCGGTACCGAGGTCAACCTCGGCGGTTTCGCCTTCATGGGCGGGCGCGACATGGACGAGTCGGTCAGCGAGGTCGAGGTCGCCGAGGACGCGCCGGTCGTCAACGTCAGCGTCAATGCCCTGATGGGCGGCGTGAGCGTCGAGGCCAAGCAGCCCGGCGAACCGCTCGACGACGACGACTGACTGGGCGTCAGCGCCAGGCGTCGACCAGGTCCAGCAGCTGCGGCAGGGCGCTGATCTCGGCGTCGGGTGCCACGTGGCCGCTCGGTATCGGACCGCCCGTACGCAGCACCGCTCGCAGGCCCGCGCCTTTGGCCCCCGAGATGTCGTCGATCGGCCGATCACCGACGAAGACCACCGCCGCGGGATCGTCCACGTCCATCCCGGCCACCGCCTCCAGGAAGACGGATGGATGCGGCTTGGTGTGGGTCATCTCGCTGGTGTAGCGGCGGACCTCGAGCAGGTCGAGCAGCCCGTCGCGCTCCAGGAAGCGGTCGTGGAAGGCTCGCGGCCACATCGTGTTCGACAGCAGCCCGGTGCGCAGACCCCGCGCCCGCAGCGCCCGCAGCGTCGGGACGGCCTCGGGATCGTGGGCGATGTGCGGGGTCCAGGCGTCGAGGTGGTGCGTCGCCGCCTCCTCCAGCACCGCCTCGGCGACGTCGACGCCCAGCGTGCGGGTCGCCTCGGCCAGGACCTCGGACAGGGTCGTGCTCTGCTGGGTGGTTTCGATGCGCTGCCACATCGCCGCTTCGACCGACAGCAGTCGCTCGGTGAGCTCGGCGACGCGCTCGGGGTCGATGTGGCGGGCGGCCGCCTCCCACAGGTCCAGCAGGTCGACATCGGCCCAGCGCGACAGCGTGCCGCCCCAGTCAAACAGCACCCCCTGCACCGCCGGCCCCCCGCGAGCAGCGCTCATGCCTTGGCCAGCGCCAGCGCGGCGTCGTGGATGTCATCCTCGGACAGCAGCACGGTGTCGGCTGCCGGACCGAGCGGGACGTAGCTGTCGGCGGACCGCACGGTGGCCAGCGGCCCGTGGAAGCCCCGCTCGACGAGGTCGGCGACGATGGCGTCGGCGACACCCCCGCCGGTGGCCCTGGCCTCGTCGGCCATCAGCACGCGGCCACACTCGCCGGCGTGGGCATAGATCGCCTCGTGCGGCAGCGGGCTGAGCCAGCGCAGGTCGAGCACCCGGACGCCGAGGTCGTGTTCGTCGGCCAGCAGTCGCGCCACCCGCAGCGCCATGCGCACGCCGTTGCCGTAGGTCACCACCAGCACGTCGGCCTCGCCCGGCCGGGTGTCGTGGATGCCCACCTCACCGGGCAGCAGCGCTGAGCCCGGAGGCGCGTAGTCCGACAGCCAGCCGCCGTCGCCGGCGGCGTGCAGGTCCTTCTCGTGATACAGCGCGATCGGCTCGAGGAAGACCACCACCCGGCCGTCGGTGCGCGCCATCGCCAGGGCTCCGCGCAGCAGTCTCGCGGCGTCGTCGCCCCGCGCAGGGACGGCCAGCGCCAAACCGGGGATGTCGCGTAGCGCGCCGACGGCGTTGTCGTTGTGGAAGTGCCCGCCGAAGCCCTTCTGGTAGGCCAGCCCCGCCACGCGCACCACCATCGGGTTGGTGAACTGCCCGGAGGAGAAGAACGACAGCGAGCAGGCCTCGCCGCGCAGCTGGTCCAGGGCGTTGTGCAGGTAGGCCAGGTACTGGATCTCGGGAACGGGAAGCAGCCCGAGCAGTCCGGCCCCCTGCGCCACGCCGAGGATCGTCGTCTCGTCCAGCAGCGTGTCGAAGACCCGGCCGCTGCCGAAGGTCCGTTGCAGCCCCGCGGTCACGTGGTACACGCCGCCCTTGCGCCCAACGTCCTCGCCGAACACCACCACCTCCGGACGCCGCAGCATCTCGTCGCGCAGGGCGGCGTTGATGTGCGCCGCCATCGTGCGTCGCGGCGGTGCGGTGGCGCGTTCGGGAAGGTCGAGGCCGAAGTGCTCGGCGCGCTGCGCGTCGTCGAGGCGAGCGCATGCCTCGACGCGAACCCGAGCCTCGCGGTACGGCGCCAAGGGCGCCATCACCTGTTCGCGAGTCGTCAGCTTGGGGGTGATCGCCGCCCGTTCGGCGGTCGCCCGTACGGCATCGCGGGTCGAGGCGACAATGGCCCGCAGGCGGTCGGGTGTGGCGGCACCGGTGGCGACCAGCCGCCGGGCGTTGCGCACCAGCGGGTCGCGCGCCTCGTCGGCGCAGACGTCGGCCAGGGTGCGATAGGTCGTCTCCACGTCACTGCCGGCATGCCCCCACAGGCGCACCGTCGGCAGGTGCAGGAACACCGGCGCTCGGGCGGTACGGCAACGCTCGATCGCTGCTGCTACGGCGTCATAGATCTCGTCCAGCTCGCCGTCGGCATGGACGTAGTGCAGGTTGGACATCCGCGAAAAGCTGTCGGCGATCCAACTGCGCGGTGTGTCCACGGAGATGCCGATGCCGTTGTCCTCGCAGACGAACAGGATCGGCATCGCGTTGCCGCGACGGTGGGCGTAACGGGCGGCGTTGATGCCCGAAAGGGCGGTCGCGTGGTTGGCCGAGGCGTCGCCGAACGTGGCGCACACGATGCTGTCGTCGGGGATCGGGCGCGGTATGCCAAGGCGGCGCATCCGCGCCAGGCAGAACGCCGTGCCGACCGCCTTGGGCAGGTGGGAGGCGATCGTGCTGGTCTGCGGCGGCACCCACAACGGCCGGCTGCCCCAGACCTTGTGGCGGCCCTGGGAGATGGGGTCGTCGGCGGAGGCGACCAGGGACAGCAACGTGTCCAGGACCGGATCGACGTTCCCACCGCCACCGCCGGCAAGTCGCGAACGGGCCATCATGAAGCCGCCCGCCCGGTAGTGCAGGAAACACGGATCGGTGGTGCGCAGCAGCGCGCCGACCACGGCATTCTGCTCGTGACCGGCGCTGGAGATGGTGTAGAAGCTGCGGCCGCTGGTCTTCAGTTCACGGGCGGCGACGTCCAGCGCACGCGAGCGCACCTGGTCGGTGAACAGATCGCGAGCGGCGGCCGCGGTCAGGCGGGAGCCGCCGGGCAGCGGCTCGTCGTCGGCCAGTGCGGCGACCCCGGCGCGCAGGTCGTTCAGGCAGCGCTCGAGGTTGCGCTGGACGATGTCGACCCGGCTGTCCATCACGCTCGGAAGCGTAGTCCCGTCGCACCGGGCAGTTGGTGCTTCACGGGGGTCAGGGTTCGACCGACTCCGGGTCCAGCGTGGGGGCGACCGGATCGGGATAGGCGATGCGTGGGTGGTAGACGCCGACCAGCGTGTCGATGAACGACGCCGTCACCGTCTTCAGATCGGCGAAGGTCAGCGACGATGAGTCGAGCTGACCGTCAGCGACGCGCTCGGCGATCAGCGACCGGACGATGTCCTCCAGCCGCTGGCGGCTGAGGTTGCGGTTGTGCTGGGCCGCCGACCGGGACGCGGCCTCGCAGCAGTCGGCGAGCATGAGCACGGCCATCTCGCGGCTCGCCGGTCGACGGCCCTTGTAGCGGAAATGGGCCTTGTCGACTTGGCCGGCGTTCGTCCCCGCAGCCGCCAGCGCCTTGCGGTGGAAATAGCTGACCAGCGTGGTGCCGTGGTGGGTGGCGATGCCTTCGACGATCTCCGGCGGCAAGCGGTAGCTGTTGGCCATCGTGATGCCGTCGGTCACGTGCTCCTGGATGATCACCGCCGAGACTCCCGGCTCCAGGTCGTCGTGGGGATTGGCGATGCCAAACTGGTTCTCGACGAAGAACCAAGGCCGGCGGACCTTGCCGATGTCGTGGTACAGCGCCGCGGTGCTGGCCAGGAGCGCGTCGGCGCGGATGGCGCGCGCCGCCCGCTCGCACAGCGTCGCCACCATGATCGAGTGGTTGTAGCTGCCGAGCGCCTTCTGCTCCAGCTCGCGCAGCAGCGGGTGGTTGCGGTCGGCCAGGTCGAGCAGGCTGGTGGCGGTCACCACCCCGAACAGCGACTCGAGGAACGGCAGGCTGGTGTTGACCAGCATCGCCACGAGCACCCCGTTGATCAGGCCTGCCAGCAGTGCGAGGCGGACGGTGGCCAGGTCGTTGAACACCGCGGCACACAGCCCGGCCAACATGATGTAGGCCAGTGTCGACTGCCAGGCCGCCCGCCGCAGGTCACGCCGCGCGGACAGTCGCGACACCAGCGGCACCGACAGCAGACCGGCGATGGCGGCGAAGGCGACGACCCCACCCTCACCCGGCTCGGCGAAGGCGACCATCGCGACGGTGGGGATCACCGCCAGCACGCCCACCGGCGGGTCGAACAGGATGGTGGCCAGCATCGCCACGGCTCCCGCCGGCACCAGGTAGCCCCATCCGCCCGCGGCGGTCGGTGCCAGCAGCGTGACGGCCTCCACCACCAGGGCGAGGCCGGTGAACAGGGACGCCAGCAGCACCAGGCGGCTGGAGGATCGCCAGACGCGGGGCCGGTAGGCGCGCAGATACGCGGCGACGGCGAGGGTCGCCACGATCGCTAGAACCAACGCCTTGGCCGCCTCACGCCACGGTTCGTCACCCTCCAGCCCGCGCTGGCGCAGCGCCATCAGCTGCACGGGGTCGACGACCTCGCCCGCGCTGACCACCAGGGCTCCGGGCGGAAACGACCGCATCACCTCCGAGACCTCGGCGGCGGCCTGTTCGCGGGCTGCGGCCGTGGCCTCCTCGTCCACGCGCACCGTCGGCAGCACGGAGCTGCGGATGACCGGTTCCACGACGGCTTCGGCGACACCCTCGGGGAACGACCGGACCGCCAGCTCGGTGCGCAGCTGCTCCTCGGTGGCCGCCTCCAGCCGTTCTGCCGGCACCCGTTGGCGGGCGAGCTGCTGGGCGATGGACAGCGTCTCGGTCCCGACAGAGGCCAGCGTCTCATCGTCGAGCGCGACGAGCGCGCGCACCGCCTCGTCTTGCAGCGCGGGCAGCCGCTGCGCCAGCGCGCTGCGTTGGTCACGGCGACTGGCGGTCTGGCCGTTGGTGTCAGGCTCGCGCACCTCTGCGACGGCCGTGAAGACGTCTCGCACCTGCTGCACGATCGCCGCCTTGGCTTCCTGGTCGTCGACCAGCACCGGTTCGATCAGGTCGCCAGCCTCCCGGCGAGCGCGGTCGGTGGCCTCCCGGTCCTGGATGCGGATCAGGTCAGGTGCCACGACCGTCCTGGGGGCGGGCTCGCCGACGTGGATCGGCTGGTCGGTGAGGAACACCGAGATCGACAGGGCGGCGGTCACGCCGGCCAGTGCGAGCACCAGCGGCAGGAGCCGCCGAGCCCGCCCCGGCAGCCGGCCGAGCCACGCCACCCGTGGCCGCGGCACCACCTAGCCGCCCGACTCCAGCGCGCGCAGCCGCTCACGGTTGTCCAGCGAGTGGTCGTGCGCGTGCGTGGTCAGCTCCAGGGTCAGCTCCAGCGCGTGAGCGATCTCCTCCAGGATCGGGTCGCTGCGCGACGCCACATCAAGGCGCAGGCGCTTGATGCTGTCGGCCAGCTCGGCCGCGAGGGCGGCATGGGTGGTGTGGTCGTCATCGGTCATAAGCGCTTCCTCTCAGACACCGCTCAGGCCAACCATGAAGGCGCGCGCCGTCAGCCCGAAGCACACCAGCCCCACAACCGCGAAGACGCCGTGGGGGTTGTAGCGGCCGTCGCGCGCCACCCGGTGACCGACGACCAGCGCGATCAGGGGGAAGACCACACCGTAGGCGAGGTGGAAGGCCAGCGTGGCGCCACCGCCTTGCGGTCCCGGCCGGCGCCCCAGCACGAGCAGCACCAGGCCGACCAGCAGCTGCAGCGCCAGCAGGATCTGGCCGAAGGACACCACCCGCCAGAACGTGGGGGTGTGCTCGTAACGGGTGAACCGCAGCGCCAGCGACCATCCGCAGACGGTGGCCCACGTACCGATCAGCAGCACCCCAACCACATAGCCGTGCACGCCGGTCAGGCTCATGACCAGAGTTTATCGGCCGTCACCTAGAGGGCCGCTGACCCGCCCACCCTCCAAGGCCCTCCAGGCGACGGCCGCCTCGTAGCCAGGGGGTCGTTACCCTTCGGGGGTGATCTCGTTGAGTGGGGTGGAGCGGGCGCACGGCACGCGGGTGCTGTTCCGGGACGTGTCGCTGCGCATCATGCCGGGCCGGCGCATCGCGTTGGTCGGCGCCAACGGCGTGGGCAAGACGACCCTGCTGGACATCGTGTCTGGCGAGCAGCAGCCCGACGGCGGCGAGGTGGCCCGCTCCAAGGACCTGCAGATCGGCTATCTGCGACAGGAGGTGGCCGAAACCTCCGGGCGCACGGTCCTGGCCGAGGTGCTGACCGCCGCGGGCGACGTGACGTCGCTGGAACAGCGGCTGCGCAACCTCGAGGCTCGCATCGCCGCCACCCCATCCGGCGAGGAGCAGGACGCCCTGCTGGCCGACTACGGACGCCTGCAGCACCATTTCGAGCATCTCGGCGGCTACAGCATCGAGGCGGCGGCGCGGCGCGTGCTGGCCGGTCTTGGCTTCGACGACGCCGACGTGGAACGCGACGTCGGCCTGCTGTCGGGCGGGTGGATGATGCGCGTGGCGTTGGCACGGCTGCTGCTGGCGCGCCCCGATGTCCTGCTGCTCGACGAGCCGACCAACCACCTCGACCTCGCCAGCGTCACCTGGCTGGAGCAGTTCCTCGCCGACTACGACGGCGCCATCGTCCTGGTCAGCCACGACCGTGACTTCATCAACGCCGTGGCCAACCGCGTGGTCGAGATCGCGCACGCCAGCATCACCGAGTACGTCGGCGACTACGCTGACTTCGTCGAGGAACGCGCCTTGCGCCTGGCTCAACAGGAGGCCGCTGCCAGCAACCAGCAGCGCAAGATCGCCCAGACCGAGCGCTTCATCGAGCGGTTCCGCTACAAGGCGAGCAAGGCTCGGCAGGTCCAAAGCCGCGTCAAGGCGCTGGACCGTCTGGAGCGGGTGGAGGTGCAGCGCGAGACTGCGCGCCGGATGCGCTTCCGCTTTCCGGCGCCGCCGAGGGCCGGCCGCGACGTGGTGCGTCTGGCGCAGCTGACCAAGCGCTACGGCGACAAGCTGGTCTACGGCGGCCTCGACCTGGTGCTGGAGCGCGGCAAGAAGGTCGCGCTGGTCGGACCCAACGGGGCCGGCAAGTCCACCCTGCTCAAGATCCTCGCCGGGGTCCTGGACTTCGACGCCGGTCAGCGCATCCTCGGCCACAACGTCAATGTCGCCTACTTCGCCCAGCACCAGATCGAGGGTTTGGACCCCGGCAAGACCGTGCTGCAGGAGCTGTCGGCGGTGGTCGACACCAGCAAGGTCAACCCCCGCAGCATGCTCGGGGCGTTCCTGTTCTCCGGGCAGGACGTCGACAAGCGCGTGAGCGTGCTGTCCGGCGGGGAGCGCAGCCGCCTGGCCCTGGCCAAGATGCTGGCCAACCCCGCCAACCTGCTGTGCATGGACGAGCCGACCAACCACCTGGACATCCCCAGCCGCGACGTGCTGGAGGACGCGCTGGTGGAGTACCCCGGCACCGTCGTGCTGATCACCCACGACCGCCACCTGATCCGCTCGGTCGCCGACGTCATCATCGAGGTCGGTGCCGGCACCGCCACCGTCTACCCCGGCGACTTCGAGTACTACGCCGAACGCACCGGCGTCGACCTGGGGGACCGCGGCGCCACCGAGGGTGTCACGCCGGATCGGCCGGGTGCCGCTGCCGCCCCGATGCCACTACCGGCGCCGGCGTCGCGCAAGACCGCCGACGACAAGCGCGCCGAGGCGGAGCGGCGGAATCTTGTGCACCGCCACACCAAGCGCCTGCGGGACCGACTGCTGGCCGTCGAACGCGAGCTGGTCGCCGAGGAGGCACTGATCGCCGAGCTCACGCGCGAGATGGCTGACCCCGACAGCTATGGCGAGGCGGAACAAGTGCGGGAGCTGGTGGGGCGCCACGGTGCCGCCAAGGACCGCGCCGCAGAGTTGTTCGAGGAGTGGGCCCGCCTGTCGTCGGCGATCGAGCAGGAGACCGCCCGCGCGGAGACGCCGGCCCGCTGATCAGATGCGCTACCGCTTCGCTACTTGAGCGCTCGCCCGCAGGAACAGCCGGCAGAGGTCAGGAAGATCCGGCGTGCCATGCTGGTTGGCAGTGAGCATGGGACCGAACTTGGGCGGCGGCCGCGGCATGATGCCGGGCACCGGCGCGGTGCGTCGCGGGTCGACGCCGCAGGAAGGGCAGCGCCTGCCCAAGGGACTGGCCAAGCGGGTCTGGCGCGAGTTCGCGCGGCCCTACCGCGGCAAGCTGGTCCAACTGTTGGTCGCGATCTCGGCGGCCTCCGCGCTGGTGGTGGTGCCGGCCCTGCTGATCAGGCCGATCGTCAACGCGATCTCCGTCCAGCCCCCCGACGCAGGACGGATCGTCACCATGTACGCCCTCGGGCTGTTCGGCGTGGCGATCGTGGCGTCCGGGTTCTCGGTGTGGCAGCGCTACCTGTCGTCGTTCATCGGCGAGCAGCTGATCTATGACCTGCGTCGGATGCTGTACGACCACGTGCAGCGGATGCCGCTGGCCTTCTTCACCAGGACGCAGACCGGGGCGTTGATCTCGCGGCTGAACAACGACGTCATCGGCGCGCAGCGGGCGTTGACGGGCACCTTCGGCACGCTCACCGCGAACGTCATCCAGGTGATCACTGCGGTCGGGGCGATGTTCCTCCTCGAATGGCGGCTGACGCTGCTGACGCTCTCGGTGCTGCCGCTGTTCGTGGTGCTGGCCAAGAACGTCGGGCGCAAGCTGCAGGCGCTGACGCGGGAGTCGATGCAGCTCAACGCCGACATGAACACCGTCATGACCGAGCGCTTCAACGTGTCGGGGGCGCTGCTGGTCAAGTTGTTCGGCCGTCCGCGCGAGGAGACCGACACCTTCGCGGTCAGCGCCCAGCGAGTCGCCGATGTCGGCGTGCGCAGCGCCATCGTGGGGCGACTGTTCTTCGTCATCCTGTCGCTGGTGGGGGCGCTGGGCACGGCGGCGGTGTACCTGATCGGCGGGCGTCTGGCACTGTCAGGTGCGATGGACGCCGGGGCCGTCGTGGCCTTCGCCGCCCTGGTGACACAGGCCTACCAGCCGCTGGCGGCGCTGACCAACGCCCCGGTGGAGGTGCTCACCGCCCTGGTGTCATTCGACCGCGTCTTCGAGATCCTCGACCTGCGCCAGCCGATCGGCGACGCCCCTGCCGCCGTCGACCTGGTCGAGCCGAGGGGCGAGGTCACCTTCGACGGCGTCGGCTTCGCCTACCCCTCTGCCGCTGACTCGTCGCTGGCCTCGTTGGAGCGCGGCTGGGCCGAGGTCCTCGACGCAGCACCCGGACCGCCGGTGCTGCACGACGTGACGTTCGTCGCCGAACCCGGCCAGACGGTCGCGCTCGTCGGCCCTTCGGGGGCGGGCAAGTCCACCATCACCAGCCTGCTCACCCGCCTGTACGACGTGACCGCGGGCGCGGTGCTCGTCGACGGCCACGACGTGCGCGAGCTGACGCTGGCGTCGCTGGCCGCCGCGGTTGGTGTGGTGAGCCAGGACCCGCATCTGTTCCACGACACGATCCGCGAGAACCTGCGCTACGCCCGTCCGGACGCCACCGACGCCGAGATCGAAGCCGCTTGCCGTGCGGCGCAGATCCACTCGGTGATCGCGTCCCTGCCCGACGGCTACGACACGCTGGTCGGCGAGCGCGGCTACCGGATGTCGGGCGGCGAGAAGCAGCGGCTGGCCATCGCGCGCGTGCTGCTCAAGCAGCCGGTCGTCATCATCCTCGACGAGGCGACGGCCCACCTCGACAGCGAGTCGGAGGTGCTGGTCCAGGCGGCGCTGCGCACCGCGCTGACCGGACGCACCTCGCTGGTGATCGCGCACCGCCTGTCCACGATCGTCAGCGCCGACCAGATCCTGGTCGTCGTCGGGGGCCGGATCGTGCAGCGGGGGACTCACGACCAGCTGGTCAACGCCGAGGGCCTGTACGCCGAGCTGTACCGGACGCAGTTCGCCGCCAGGACCTGAGCCGCTGCGAGTTTGGTGGCGCGTCAGGCCGGTGCCAGCAGGTCCAGAATCCGTCCCTTCAGCTCGGTGAAGGCCGGCTCCGTGGTGGTGGAACGACCTCGGTCACCGCCGAGGGTCACGGCCAGCCGCGCCACGACCCGCGCCGGGCGGACGCTCAAGACGACAATCCGGTCGGCCAGCAGCAGGGCCTCGTCGATGTCGTGCGTCACGATGACCACCGTGGGGTGCGCGTGGGCGAGGACGCCGCGCAACCACACGTGCATCGTCAGGCGGGTCTGTGCGTCCAGGGCGCCGAAGGGCTCGTCGAGCAGCAGCACCGAGGCGCCTGTGGCCAGCACCTGCGCGATCGCTCCGCGCTGGCGCATGCCGCCCGACAGCGTCGCCGGCAAGGCGCCGGCGAAATCGGCGAGGCCGGTCTCCTCCAACAGCCGGTCGGCCACCCCGACGGGATCGGCCACCCCGCTGGCGCGCGGTGCCCAGGCGACGTTGTCCCGCAGCGACAGCCACGGGAACAGCGTCGAGGACTGGTCCACCATCGCGCGGTCGGGTCCCGGTCCGGGCACCGGACGCCCACCGATGCGGATCCGCCCGGCGTCGGGCTGCTCGAAGCCGCCCAGCAGGCGCAGCAGCGTGGACTTGCCGCAGCCACTCGGGCCCAGGACGGCCAGCACGTCGCCGGCCTCGGCGGCCAGGTCGATGTTGTCGAGCACCTCGACAGAGCCGAAGCGCTTGACCAGGCCCTCGACGCTGATCACGACGAGGCCCAGCGGGTGAACCGCCTGCTGACCCGGCGCACCAGCAGATCCGTGCCGAGCCCCAGCAGCGCGAAGAAGGCCATCCCCACGATCACCCGGTCGAGCCGGCCGACCTCTCGGGCCGCCATCATCATCGCGCCCAGCCCCCGGCGTGTGCCGGTCAGCTCACCGACGATGACGCTCATCCATCCCAGGGTAAGGCCCAGCCGCAGCCCGGTGACGATGCTCGGCAGCGTGGCCGGCAGGTAGACCCGGCGCGGCAGCTGTGAGCGGGAGGTGCCCAGCATCAAAGCGGTCTCGGCCCAGGCCCGGGGAACGCGCATCACGCCGTCGGCGGTCGACACCACGATCGGGAACACCGCGCCGATGAAGATCAGGAAGCGGGCGGCGCCCTCACCGAGGCCGAACCAGGCCAGGCCCAGCGGCAGCCAGGCGAAGATCGGGATGGGCCGCAAGGCCTGGACGAGCGGGTCCAAGACCAGTGCCACCCGGTGGGACAAGCCCAGCGCCAGACCGAGCGGAACGCCGACCGCCGCGGCAAGGCAGAAGGCGACCAGCAGACGGCGCAGGCTTGCGACGATGTGGAACACCCCGGCGCCTTCGAATCGGACGACGCCGGGCAAGGTCGTGGTCGCGTCGCCGAACAGGAAGGCATAGGCCGCGGTGGCCACCGCGCCGGGGTTGGGCAGGATTCGCGGCGACACCACGCCCGTGGCCGTGACCGCCGCCCAGACCGCCACCAGCCCGACCGGCACCGCCAGTCCCAGCCAGCCGTTGGGTCCACGCTTGACCCGCTCGCGGCTGGGCGCCAGCAGCCGCTGTTCGGAAGCCGATGCCTGCGGCGACACGGCGCCTCAGGCCTGACCGGGCATGAACTCGGTGCGCAGCAGGTCGTCGTAGTCGGGCTCGGCTCTCAGGATGCCCAACTCGGCCATGTCGGCGCCGCCGGCCTCCACCTGGGAGACCCAGCGCTCGTCGAGCTCCCAGACCGCCCCGACGTTGGTCAGCAGCTCGGTGAAGACGTCGGTGGGTAGCCCGTACTGGTCCACGATGAGATCGCGCCACACGTCCTCGTCGTTGTCGCCGCCCGGTGACAGGTGCTCTGCGGCGCTGCGTTGCAGCTCGACCGCGGCCCGGCACAGCTCCGGCTCGGAGTCGAGCATCCGCGGTGACGCCCAGATGCAGGAGTTCAGCTCGCCGATCCGCGTGGTGTACGGGTCGACCAGGCGGCGACCGCTGCCCGAGGCGACCGACGCGCTGGGGTTGACCTCGGTGCCCATGAACGCGGCCACGTCGCCGCGCTGCAGGGCGGCCGGCATGTCGTTGTACTCGACGGGCACGAGCTCGACGTCGTTCGTCGGGTCCATGCCGGCCTCGTCGAGCAGCGCGTTGAGCACCAGCGACTGCATCGACGGGCCCTTGAAGGCGATCCGCTCACCTCGCAGGTCCTCGACGCGCTCGAAGGCGGCGTCGGCCGCGACGATCAGACCCGCGCCCTTACGCGCCGCCATGGCGATGATCCGCGAGCCCAGTCCCTGCTCGGCCTCGACGAAGCCGTTGACGATCCCGAACAGCGCGAAGTCGAGTTGGTCGCGCTCGAGCGCTTGATTCATGTCTGTTCCCGACGTGAGCGTGGTCGTCTCCACGGTCAGGCCCTCGGGTGCGAACTGTGCCCAGTACAGCGGGGATGCGGCGTGGCTGTTGGTGAAGGTGGCCACCCGGATGGTCTTGCCCTGCACCGCGGAGGTGTCTGCCCCGGCCGTGGCCGCACCCTGTGGCGCCGCCCGCCCGCAGGCGCCGAGGGCGAGTCCCGCCGTGCTGACCGCCAAACCGGTCAGGAACCGGCGTCGATCGATGGTCGCGCTCGTCTGCACGGTCGTCCTTCTAGGTGGGTCGAGGGGTCAGGAAAGGCGAGCGGCATTTGCCAGCATGATGCAGTTCGGGACCGCCACCGGCAATCGGTTGGTCAGGGCGGCCAGGATTTTGGTCCGCGCGTCCGATTTGTTCCGTGCAGCGTAGACGGCCGCAGGACCAACGGCGGGGAAGGGTTGGATCATCGGCGTTGTTGGACAGAATCGATAGGTATCCGGCGACGAGCGATTGGTAGCCGGCGACGACAGTCGAAGACAGGACGATCCGACGTGGCAGCTGTGACGATCTACTGGCGAGCGATGTGCGGGTACTGCGAAGTCCTCAAGCGCGAGCTTGACGGCCGCGGCGTCGACTACGACACCGTTGACATCTGGGCTGACCGCGATCAGGCCGACGTGGTGCGCAAGGCCACAGGCGGTGACGAGATCGTTCCAACGGTGCGCATCGGCGGTCGCTTCTTCGTCAACCCGTCGGCTGACGAGGTCGAGGAGGCCGCGGCAGCCTGACGCCCGGCGCCGCCATTACCCGCGCCGCCATTGTCCGCGGCGCGACATGTCCGCCGCCAGAATGGGTGGCGCCGTGACCGCCGCCACCCGACAACCGATCACCGCCGACGTCGACGCCGGCTCGGCTCCCAGCCGACCGGAGTGGACGGTGCCGGTAGTGGCGTGGCTGGCCTCCAGGGCACTGGTGGTGGCGGGGATCGCCATCGGCAACCGCCTGCAGAGCACGGGCCAGACCGTCTTGGACGCGTTGCACCTGTGGGACGGCAACTGGTATCTGTCGGCCGCCGCCGGCTACGCCACGCCCAGCGCGTCCAGCGGGCAGCCGCTGCCGCAGCTCAACTTTGCCTTCTTCCCGGCCTACCCGTTGACGATCCGGGTCGTGAGCGCGGTTCCAGGCGTATCGCCGCTGCTGGCCGCGGTGGTGCTCAACCTGCTGCTCGGTGGGCTGGCCGTCATGGGGGTCTGGGAGCTGACCCGCCGTATCTCGGGACGCCAGGCCGCCGACCGGGCGGCGGCGCTGGTGGCGTTTTTCCCCGGCTCGGTGGTGCTGTCGCTGGTGTACAGCGAGCCGCTGATGCTGACCTTCGCCGTCGGGTGCCTGCTGGCCCTGCTGGACCGGCGCTGGACCCTCGCCGGACTGCTGGCCCTGGCCGCTGGGGCCACCCGGCCCAACGGCATCGTGCTGGCCGCCTGCTGTGCCTGGGCGGCGCTGGCGGCGCTGCGCCGCGACGGCGATCGCACGGCGCTGGTGGCCGTAGCACTGGCTCCCTTGGGCTTCTTGGGATACCTCGGCTGGCTGTGGGCGCGCACCGGCGATCCGACGATCTGGTTTCGGGTCCAGCGAGACGGCTGGGGTGAGCGCATCGACTTCGGGCGCCGTACCATCGCCGAGATCTCGGTGCTGGCCCCCGGCGGCGAGGCGCTGACCCCGACGATCCTGCTCCAGGTTTCGGGCCTGTTGTTCGCGGCGGTCGCCCTGGTGCTGCTGTGGCGCTGGCGGCCGCCAGCCGTCCTGGTCGTCTACACCCTGGGGATCCTGGCGGCGTCGCTGCTGTCGCAGACCCTCGGAGCTCGCCCTCGCTTCCTGCTCACGGCCTTTCCGCTGGTGGTGGCGGTCGCCGTCGCGGTCCGAGGATGGCCGTACCGCTTGCTGCTCGGCGTCTCCGCGGCCGGCTGCGCCGTCCTCGCCGCGCTGTACACGGTGCCGCTGCTGGCCGTCCCCTGAGCGACGCAGGCAGCGGCGGGGGTGGTCGCCCGGGACTCGACTCAAGTAGCGACAGCGGTAGTCGCTCAAGATTCGACTCGCTCTCGTAGTCTGGCGGGTGATGAGCGAGGAGCCGACGACCGGACTCGCAGCCTCGGCGCCTCGGATCGCGGTGGCGCCACGGGTTGCGCGCGCTGCCCGCCTACGCGCCGTGCTGCAGGCGGTGCGTCCGCACCAATGGCTCAAGAACGTGCTGGTGCTGGCCGCGCCGGGTGCGGCCGGAACGCTGCTGGACCCGGCGGTGCTCGCCCGCTCGGGTGCGGCGTTCGTCTGCTTCTGCCTGGTCGCCAGCGGCACCTACCTGCTCAACGACGCGATCGACGTCGAGGCCGACCGCTTGCACCCCCGCAAGCGCTCCCGCCCAGTCGCCGCCGGCCTGATCGGCGTTGGCGCGGCCAAGGTGTGGGGGCTGGCCCTGCTGGCGGGCGGGATCGGCCTCGCGCTGCTGGTGGCTTTCCCACTGGCCGTCGTGCTGGCGGTCTACGTCGTCGTGATGCAGTCCTACACGCTGTGGCTGAAGAACCACGCCGTCATCGAGCTGGCGATCGTTTCGTCGGGGTTCGTGCTGCGTGCGATCGCGGGTGGGGCGGCCACCGGTGTGGAGCTCTCCACCTGGTTCCTGATCGTCACGTCCTTCGCCTCACTGTTCATCATCGCCGGGAAGCGCCAGGCCGAGCGGCTCACCCTCGGCACCGGCGCCACGGCGCATCGTCGAGTCCTGGCCGAGTACCCCTCCGGCTTCCTGGAGATGCTGGGCGGCATCGCCGCCGGCGTGGCGATCATCGCCTACTGCCTGTGGTCGTTGATCGGCGTCGAGCACGGGCACCTGTGGTTCGAGCTGTCGATCATCCCGTTCGTCCTGGCGATGCTGCGCTACGCGCTGGTGGCGGCGCACGGGCGCGCCGGCGCGCCGGAAGACGTCTTCCTGAGCGACCGCACGCTGCAGGTGCTGGGCCTGCTGTGGGCCGGCGCCTACGCGGCCGGCGTGTATGCGGGCTGAGCGGCTGCTGACCGGTTGGGGACGCACGGCGCCGAGTCGAGCGTCGGTGGCCAGGCCCTTGGCGGCCGGCGAGGTCAAATCACTACTGGCGCCCGGCGGCGGGCGCGGCGTGGTCGCCCGCGGGCTGGGCCGCTCCTACGGCGACGCCGCGCAGAACGCCGGCGGCACGGTCATCGACGCCACCCGGCTGGACGGCGTCACCGACTTCGACCCCGACGACGGACTGGTGACCGTCCAGGCCGGCATGAGCCTGGACGCGCTGCTGGCCCGTTTCGTCCCGGCGGGCTGGTTCGTGGCGGTGACACCCGGCACGCGCTTCGTGACGGTCGGCGGCGCCATCGCCGCGGACATCCACGGCAAGAACCACCACTCCGACGGCAGCTTCGCCCAGCACGTCACCTCCATGACTCTGCTGACGCCGACCGGTGAGCACCACGTCTCCGCGCGTGACCATTCCGACCTGTTCTGGGCCACCGCGGGCGGGATGGGACTGACCGGGGTGATACTGCAGGCGACCCTGCGCCTGCTGCCGATCTCCACGTCGCTGATGCGGGTGGACACCGACCGCACCAGTGACCTCGACGAGCTGCTGGCGCGCATGGACGCCGGCGACCACCGTTACCGCTACTCCGTGGCCTGGATCGACTGCATGGCCACCGGACGCAGCCGGGGCCGTTCGGTGCTCACCCGCGGCGACCACGCCACGGTCGCCGACCTGCCGCCGCGCCGCCGTGCCGACCCGCTGGCCTACGACCCGAAAGTCCGCCTCGCGGCTCCACCGTGGATGCCGTCCGGGCTGGTGGGATCCTCCACGGCACGGCTGCTCAACGAGGCCTGGTACCGCAAGGGTCCCCGCCGCCGTCGCGGTGCGCTGCACAGCCTCGGCGGCTTCTTCCATCCGTTAGACGGCGTGGCAGGCTGGAACCGCATGTATGGGCGGCGCGGCTTCGTGCAGTACCAGCTCGTGGTGCCATTCGGCGCCGAGGACGTCATCCGCTCTGCCATCGAACGGCTGGGGGCGGCACGGTGCCCCTCCGTGCTGGCCGTGCTCAAGCGCTTCGGTCCAGGCAACCCCGGGCACCTGTCGTTCCCGATGGCGGGTTGGACGCTGGCCCTGGACCTGCCGGTGGGCCCATCCCACTTACCGGGCCTGCTCGATGCGCTGGACGAGTCGGTCGTTGCGGCGGGCGGGCGTTGCTATCTGGCCAAAGACTCGCGGATGCGCCCGGAGCTGGTCGCCGCCATGTACCCGCGCCTGAACGAGTGGCGTTCGGTCTGCGCCCGCGTGGACCCCGACCACCTGCTGCGCTCGGACCTGTCGCGACGGCTGGGCCTGCGATCATCCGTAGCTGGGCCGACGAAGGGGCGAGAACGTGCGTGACGCGCTGGGGGCCGTGCAGTCGGTGCTGGTGCTCGGCGGGAGCTCAGACATCGGTGTGGCGACCGCCCGGCGGCTGCTGGGCTCCCGCGCCGGCACCGTCGTACTGGCCGGGCGCCGACCCGAGGCGCTGGACGCCGCGGCCGACGCGCTGCGCCGGTCGGGCGCCGGGGAGGTCGAGACCGTGGCGTTCGACGCCGACGACACCACCGGTCATGGGGCCTTCGCCGAGCGGGTCTTCGGCGTGCGCGACTTCGACGTGGTGGTGCTGGCCGCGGGCGTGCTCGGCGACCAGGAGACCGCGGAGCACGATCCCGAGGTGGCCGTGGAGGTGCTGCGGACGAACTTCCTCGGCTGCGCATCGATCGCCCTGCATGTGGCGCAGCGGCTGCGGGCACAGGGGCACGGAACCCTGGTCGTGCTGTCGTCGGTGGCGGGGGAGCGGGTGCGGCGGTCCAACTTCGTCTACGGGGCGGGCAAGGCGGGCCTGGACGGTTTCGCCCTCGGGTTGGGCGACAGCCTCGTCGGCTCCGGCGCCCGCGTGATGGTGGTCCGGCCCGGCTTCGTGCACACCAAGATGACGGCTGGTCGCCCCCCGGGACCCCTGGCCACCACCGCCGAGGCCGTGGCCGAGGCCATCTCCGACGGCCTCCGGCGCGACCGCGAGATCGTCTGGGTGCCGGGTGTGCTGCGCGTGGTGATGGCGGTCCTGCGCCATGTCCCACGTCCGCTCTTCCGGCGCCTGCCCGTGTAGGTCCGGCTCAGCGCCTCCCGAGCGGTGGACCCGGGTCGCTGGTCAACCCGGGGTGGTGGGGATCCGGTACCGAATCGGTAGCGGATCCCCAC
>JACCVM010000159.1 GCA_013698135.1 Euzebyaceae bacterium
CACGGCGGGCCCGTCGCTACTCTCCCTCGCTGGGAATCAGCCCATCCTACGGACTGGTGATCGACTCGCAGCCTGTACCCGTTCCGGGGCTGCTTTAGCCCGAAGCGGGCTGCTTGGGTTTGCTGCCAGCCAGGACCTCGGTGGACGCGGCTGCCACCTGTGCCTCCTGCTCGCTGCCGGCCACGGTGCGGTTATGGCGTGCCAGCCGGCGCTTTGCATAGCGGTTGATGGCCAGGCCGAGCAGCGGCGGGACCAGCACGCAGGTGATGCGGAAGAACCACAGCACGTTCTCGATGGACACGCCGGTCAGGCGCGACAGGATGTCGTTGGTGGCCGCCGCCGACAGCAGCAGCACGAAGCTCCAGATGCCGAGCATGAACCCGGCGCGCAACGGGATCTCCAGCGGATTGGTCAGCACGTGCCAGTCGCCGCGCAGCCCGTACACCTTGCGCTCGAGGAACGGATAGGCGGCCAGGGCCGTGAACACGAAGCCGGGCAGCACGATGCCGGCGACGAAGGGGCCGGACACCGTCAGCAGGCTGAAGACCGAGAACTCCAGCGGCGGGAAGATCCGCAGGGCGCCATCGATCCAGAACATGAACCAGTCGGGCTGGGCGTTGTTGCCCACCTCTCCGGGCACGTAGGGGCCCAGCAGGGCCACGTCGCTCCAGGGGATGAAGACCGCGGCGGCGGTCAGCAGCCCGGAGATCCACAGCACCAGGGTCGCGGACTCGGCGAACTGGGCGGGCCACAGGGGCTTGCCGAGGATGAACTTGTGCCCGTCGACGCCACGGACGGGGAACTGGGTGTGGCGTTGCCGGGCGACCAGTGCCAGGTGCAGGCTGACCATGCCGATGATCAGCCCTGGCACCACCAGGACGTGGAAGACGAAGAAGCGCGGGATCACATCGCCGGTGGGAAAGTCGCCGCCGAAGATCCAGAAGGCGACCCGGTCGCCGATCAGCGGCAGGCTGAGCAGCTCGGAGTAGGCGATGCGGATCCCCGTGCCGGCCAGCGAGTCGTAGGGCAGCGAGTAGCCGGTGAAGCCGGCCACGAAGGCGAACGTGATCAGGCCGATGCCGAGGTGGTAGTTGATCTCACGCGGGCGCCGGAAGGCGCCCGTGAGCAGGATTCGGAGCATGTGCAGCACGCTGGCGGCGATGAACAGGTGCGAGGCGCCGCGGTGGATGCGGCGGAACAGCAGACCTCCGGGGATGTCGTGGGACAGCCGCAGGATGGACTCGAAGGCGGCTGGCAGCTGGGCGCCCCGGTACAGCTCGTAGGAGCCGTTGTAGACGGTGGCCTCGGTGGACGGCCGGTAGAACATGGTGAGAAAGATGCCCGTCGCCACCAGCACGACCAGGCTGAAGAGGGCGACCTCGCCCAACAGGAACGACCAGTTGTGGGGAAAGACCTTGTTGGCGACCTTGCGGCTGGGGCCGCGCAGCTTGAGCCGGGCGTCGAGGGTGTCGAACAGCAGCGAGAACAGCGGGGTCATCGATGGCCGGCTTTCAGTCGAAGGCGGGGCCCACCTGGGCCTGGAAGTCGTCGAGGGCGACCAGGTAGCCCTGATCGTCCAACCCAAGCGGGAGTTGTGGCAAGGCTCGGGCGGCGGGACCGAAGGTCGGCACCGCTCCGCGTGACGGGTCGAAGGTGGACTGGTGGCAGGGGCAGAACAGCGCGTCGTCCTGCTCGCGGTACAAGGCCACGGGGCAGCCGGCGTGGGTGCAGACCTTGGAGTAGGCGACCACGTTGTCGACCACCCAGTCGAGGTTGGTCGGCGCGACCGGCGGCGTGGTCAAGCGCAGCAGCAGGACCGATGACCGTTCCTGGCCGATGGCGTCCTGTGGCCAGATGCTGGCGATGCCGCCCGTCGCCAGGTCGTCGGGTTGGACAGGCAGCCCCTCGTTGGTGACCAGCCGGCTGCCGGGCCGCCACGCGGTGCGCAGCAGGGTGCCGCCTGGCGCGGGGCCAAGCGAGGCGATCGGCGGGGCGGCGATGCCGATGCCGAACAAAGCTCCCGAGGCGATCAGCGCGCGCTTGAGGAACGACCGGCGTGGACCGAGCGCCTCCACGTCCGACAGCGGCTCGTCGGCGTGGTCGGGGTCGGGGATCTCGCGCAGCTCGATGGCCTCGATGTCGGGAAAGCGGTCGGTGAAGTAGCGACGGATGGCGACACCGAACAACAGCAGCCCCAACGACAGCGCACCGCCGTACAACGGCAGCGGCCCGCCAAGCGGAAGGGCCAGGGCGAACACCAGCGCGCACAGCACCGCGCCGCCGGCGGTCAGCGCGACGATGCTGTCGTTGAGCTTGCTGGCGGGCGGCTCGGTGCGGGAGATGACCCGCAGCTCGGCCTTGGGGTCGTCGCTCACGCGGCGGGCTCCTGCTCGGCACGGGCCTTGCGCTGGCGACGGGACAGCCCTCGACCGGTGGGCTGGCCGCTGGGATCGGGAAACCACTTGGGGCGCCCCGCGATGATGAACAACGAGATCACGACGATGCCGACGAACAGCGCCGCGAACCCCGAGGCGTAGACCGGGTTGAGCTCTACCAGGCCGGCTGGGGTACCAGCTTCCTCGCTGACGACCTCCAGGAAGGCGGCGATGTCAGCGATCTCGGCATCGGTGATCTGCTGGTTGTTGAAGCCTGGCATCTGGAAGGGGCCGACCCGGATCGCTTCGGCGATGGTGACGGGGTCCTTGTTCACCACCGGGGGGGTCCAGGCGCCGGCGCCCGCCACGCCGCCGGCGCCGCTGGACCCGTGGCACTGGGCGCAGTTGGCGGCGAAGACCTCGCGGCCGGTCACGGGGTTGCCCTCCCCGACGGTGGGCACGGAGCCGCCGAGGTCGAACTCCTCGGCGACGTAGGCGGTGACCAGCCGGCGTTGCTCAGCGTCGAGCAGCACCTCCCGAGACCGGTTGTCGTACGGGTCGCCGGCGGGGGGCATCCGCCCGACGCGCATCACCAGATCGACATAGGGCACGGTGACGTCGGGATTGCCGGCCAGCGCAGGAACCGGATCTCCGGCGGGAGTGACGCCACCGGTCCCCTCGGCGCCGTGACAGGTGGCGCACTGGCTGGCGTAGATGATGCCGGCCCGGGTCCGTTCGGCCGAGGTCAGCTGTTCGGTCTGGGCGACCGCCGGCCGGCCGAGCTGGGCCATCAGCGACGCGACGCCGGCCGCGACAACGACGGCCCAGCCGAGCAGTGCCCGGTGCCGGCGCGACATCGTGGGGCGGACCTTTCGCTTCGTTGACCCCGGCTCCATACCTAGCACAGCGACGGTCGGGCCGCGACGGCGGCACGAATTTCCGAGTCCGGCTGCGGCCCGGGTGCTTACACTGCCTCCCCATGAGTGGCGTAGTGATCCGCCCGGCCCGCGACGACGAGCTCGACGACGTCGCGGCGGTGATCGTCGACGCCTACGCCGAGTATGCGGCACGGATGTCCCCCGACGCCTGGTCGACGTTCGCCAGCGAGATCGCCAACGTCCGCGGCCGGATGACGGAGGCGCAGCTGCTGGTGGCCGAGCGCGACGGCGCTTTGGTGGGGGCGGTCACGCTGTTCACGGGGTGGCGCGGCGCCCAGGAGGGCTCGGCGGGCGTGCGGCTGCTGTCGGTGCTGCCCGACCAGCGCGGCGGCGGGGTTGGGCGGGCCTTGATGGAGGAGTGCATCCGCGTCGCGCGGGCGGCGGGGAAGCACCGCGTGGTCCTGACCACGACCCAGGAGATGGGCACCGCCCGGGACCTGACCGAATCCGTGGGCTTCGTCCGCGAGACGGCGCTGGATCACGAGCCCGCCCCAGGCGTCCGCGCCGAGGGCTACGCGCTGGACCTCGGCAGCCAGAACGGCTAACGCAGAAGGGGCGACCCGAGTGGGGCCGCCCCTTGGCGTGCGTTCGCGGTGCGGTTGCCGGTGCCCGGTCGACCTACCGCCGATGGGTGGTGTCGTCGTTCGGCAGGTTGATGGTCGGGTCACCGTGCGAGGCGACCGAGCCGGCGCTGCTGTCGCTGCTGCCGGTGCCGGTGCCGGCGCTCTGCGCCTGTTGCTTGCGTTGTTCGGCGCGGGCTTTGAGGTCTTGGCTGGAGGTGCTTTGGGCCTGCTGCTTGATGGCGGGGGCTTCCTGCTCGACCTTGTTCAGCGCCTGCTCCCACTTGGACTGCATCG
>JACCVM010000160.1 GCA_013698135.1 Euzebyaceae bacterium
CCGCGAGGCTGTGGGACGACGGCGTCATCGATCCGGCCGACACCCGCACCGTCCTGGGCCTGGCGTTGTCGGCCTGCGCCAACGCGCCTTTGGAGCCGGTGTCCTACGGCGTGTTCCGGATGTGAGCCGGCCGGCGCCGCCCCTCAGCGGGTGCGGCCCTCCTTCAGGATGTTGACCGACTTGGCGATACGGCGCTGCCTCGTCTCGTCGGTCTTGGCGCCCTCGACCTGCAGCACGTGCCACGACTTGTTGCCGTACGACAGGCCGTCGTAGGTACGCCGCGCGGCAGGTTCCGCATCCAGGGCGGCACCAAGGTCGGCTGGCATGGTCACCTGGCGCGGGGCGGTGTCAAGGTCCATCTCGACGTCCACCTGGTCGCCTCCGGCGACCTCGGCACCGGCGCGGTGCTCCGCGCTGATGCCCACCATGTACACGCCGCCCATCACCGCCACGGTGCTGCGGTACTCGTAGCCGTTGATCGTGACCTTGACCGGGGGCCGCTTGCCCGATCCCAGGGCCTCGACGACATCCTCGGGAACTTGGATACCGGTCGCGGTTCTGCCGCTCTGCTGGATGCGAGTGCGGAAGCGCATGTCAGTTCTCCAGGGGTAGCTCAGTCTCCAGCGAGCGGACGCTCGGGTGGGACCCCGAACCTCCGCACGGGATGGTGCACCAGTGAGCGCGCCAGCCGTCGAGCCCTGGTTCGGACCGAAGCCTGCGGGCTCTGCGAGGCAGCGGCAAGGACAGCATCCGCCCAATCGTCCAGCTCGACGCGGGTCTCGGCGCGGCGCACAACGCCTTCGAGGGCGTTGGGCTGGACGATCCGGCTGGGGTCGGTCAGAAGTCGGTTGAGTACGCCGACAGCGGTCGCCAATTGACGAGCGTTGCTGACCTTTGACAGCCTTGCTGCCAGACACCGGCCGCCCGCGGGCTTTGGGGGTGACCACCCCAGCCCCCAAGCCCGCGGTTCGTCGCTGGCGGCGACTAACGGCCGGGAAGGTCGACGCGGTAGAAGCCGCGGCCGAGCGTCGCCGCAGTGATCGTGTCAGTGCCTCGGTGGTAGGTGATGTCCAGCACCGGGGCCAGCGGCAGGGCGTCGCCCAGGCGCAGCCACCGCCGCCCGCTGTTGCGGCTGACGTAGACCCCGACGTCCTGTGCGACGACCAGGTTGCCGCGCGGTGCGACGAGCAGGTCGTTGACCGGTGCCGCCGGCAGGTTGCCGGAGATGTCGGTCCACGACTCGCCGCCATCGCGAGTCTTGAACACGTGCTGCTCGTCACTGCCCTGGCGGAAGCCCCGAGTACGTGACGTAGGCGACGTCGGCGTTCGTCGGCGAGACCGCCGTGCGAGTCACGTAGATGTCTGGCAGCACCGGGTCGGTGAGCTCGATCCAGTCCTGCCCGAGATTCTTGGTGGTCCACAGGCGACCGTCGTCGGTGCCGACGTACAGGACGTTGGGGTCACTGCGCGCCGGCGCAACGGCCGTGATGGTCCCGAACGGATAGTCGGGATCCTCGTCGACCCCCCGGGTCAGGTCTGGGCTGATTTGGGTCCAGCTCCGCCCACCGTCGGTCGAGCGGTCCACGACGTTGCCGGCGTAGTACATGATCGACGGGTCGTTGGGGTCGAACTCCAGAGGCGTCAGCCAGTTGCGCCGTCCTGATGCTGAATGCGTCTGCCCGATCGGCGTGCTGGTGCGCCCGGCGTCATCCGAACGGTTGCAGAAGCCGTACTGGGAGCAGCCGTACACGATGTTCTGGTTCACCGGGTTGATGAGCGTCTCCAAGCCGTCGCCGCAGCCATAGCTGTTCCAGGTGTCAGGGTTGGAGTTACCGCTCTCGCCGTACGAGCGGATGCAGCCCTGGTCCTGCAGGCCGGTTACGACCCTGGTCGGGTCCTGGGTTCCCACATCAAGGGTGTAGTGCTGAGTCCACGGCATGTATCGGGACAGGCCGTAGGTGCCGACCGCGCCGTTGAGCCGGGAGCGGTACATCCCGCCGTCGTTACCGAGGTAGACCGTCCCCGGCGACTTCGGGTCCCACTGCATGGCGTGCTGATCGGCGTGCACCGAGACATCGACGAAGGCGGTGGCGCCACCGTCACGGGACTCGACGAGCGGCACGCCAGGGATGAACAGGTGCTCGTGATCCGCAGGGTCGACGAAGATCTTGCCGAACCACCAGCCGAAGGTGGCCTGCGACTGGCCGATCAGCGGCGACTCGTCGATCGTCGAGAAGCTACGCCCCCGGTTGTTGGACACGTAGAACTCGTCGTAGCGGCCGTCCGTGCCGATCGCCGTGACGTCCACGCGCCTGGCGTTGGAGGGCGCAACGGCCACCGCCATGCGGCCGATGTCTTCCGAGCGGGCTGGCAGCCCGTACGCCGATCCCACGCGGCGCCATGACCTGCCGGCATTCTGGGTCATGTACAGCCCGGAGCCGCGCCCCCCGTAGACGCGCAGGCCCGGCGTCCGTTGGTGGTCCCACATCACCGCGTACAGGCGGTTGGGGTTGTCCGGGTCCATCGCGAGGTCCGACGCGCCGCTGGTGGAGTTCTCGCCGGTGAGCGCCCGCTGCCAGCTGTCGCCGCCGTGGGTGGACTTGTAGACGCCGCGCTGCCCGCCGGGCAGGTACAGGTGACCGGACGCCGCGGCATACAGGATCCGCGACTTACGAGGATGGGTGACGATGCGGCCGAACGCGCCGGAGCGCTCGAGCCCGACCCGCTGCCAGGACTCGCCGCGATCGCGGGACCGGTACATGCCGGTGCCGCCGAACGTCAGCGACCCGCCACCGGGATTGGTCTCGCCGGTCCCCGCGAACAGCGTGCCGTCCGGGGTCATCGCCAACGCCCCGACCGCTTGGGTGAGATCGTCCGGCCAGGCCGTCTCGTAGGTGTCGTTGCCGTCCGTCGTCTTCCACACCCCGCCCGAGGCTGCCGCGATGAAGACCTGGCCGGGCCCCTCGACATCGATGGCGACGTCGGTCACGCGGCCGCCGACGTTGGTCGGTCCGATCAGGTTCCAGTCCGCCGCGGCCACCCTCGGATTGCTCTGGGCCGTGGCACGGCCGACCGCCTTCGCGTCGGCGACGGCGGCCTCCCAGGCCCCGAACCCGACCGTGTTCCGAGGGAAGGCCCGCTGGTTGTTCATCCAGTCCTGCGGCTCCGCCAGCGGGCCGTTGGCGACCTCGGCCGTCTCAGGTTCGGGCTCCGCCGCAGATTCGCGATACCACCCTGGGCGCGGCCGCGACCCGCCGCGCAGACCGGCGCCGAGGGCGGTCCGTTGACGTCCCTGCCGGCCTGCAGCGAGCCTGCGGCGGGCACTGCGGAGCGGGTCGAGGGGCTTGACCTCCCGCACGGGGCGATCGTCCAGACCGTGCAGCGCGGCGACCCGCTGGTCACCGTCATCGGCTACGTCGCCAAGACACCGGTCCAGGTCCGCCGCTACTACGCGACGCGTCGCGGCTGCAGAACCTGACGCTGGAAGACGAGGTCTTCGAGGCCGAGGTCCTGTTCGCGTCAGGGCCGCGCCGGGTGTATGTCCGCACCCTGGCGGTGTGTGACCGCGGCTCGCAGCTGCTGGCGGTGGTTGCGCCGAACCCGGAGGCCCGCGGGCTTCCTATGCCGCAGGGCACCCCTCCCGCGAATCTCCCCACTCCTGTGCCCACCGGTGGCT
>JACCVM010000257.1 GCA_013698135.1 Euzebyaceae bacterium
ACTGGCCAACGCCGTCCAGGCCGGTGCGCTCACCGGCCGCGGCTATGACCGCGCCCTGCGCGTGGCCCGGACCTGCGCCGACCTGGAGGGCAGCGAGACGGTCGGCACCGACCACGTCTTGGAGGCCTACGCACACCGGTTGGGCCTACGGCCCCAACAGCCGGCTGCCGCCGGACCAGCCGCCGCCCGACCGTCCGCCGTCGGGCCGGCCGTGGCGGTGGCGGAGTGGTGACGGCCGACTGGGCGGTCGAGCTGTCGGCGGGCGCAGACCCCAGCCTGGTGGAGCGGATCCTGCGGTTGGCGACCGCGCCGTGGGTGCATCCCGAACGGCTGCGCGGCGTCGTGGAAGCCCTCCTCGACCGGCCCTCGGTGGCCATCGACGACGTGATCGCGGGACTCGAGGCAGAGGGCGACGCCCGCCGGCGTCCGCTGCCGGAGCCGGCCGAGGTGCGCGATGTCGCCCTCATCCTGCTGCGCCACGGTGCTCGCATGGCCATCGTCGGCCAGCCCGGCTATCCCCCGCGACTGAACGATGCCTGGCCCGAGCTGGGAGCACCGCTGTGGCTGTTCCTGCGTGGCCCTGGCGCAATACTGCCCTCGGCCCCGACCGTCGCCGTGGTCGGATCCCGCCACCCGACGGTCGACGGCGTGCAGACGGCCGAGGCGCTGGGCCGCCTGCTGGCCCGCCATGGTGTGACCGTCGTGTCGGGCATGGCCCGCGGCATCGACCAGGCGGCGCACCGGGGGGCCCTGCAGGCCGGCGGCGCCACCGTGGCTGTCCTGGGGACCGGGTTCGGTGTGGACTACCCCGCGGGGGACGAGGCCGTGCGGGAGGCGGTCGCCGCCGCCGGCGGCCTTGTAACCGAACTGCCGCCCGGCTGCGGTGCCAAGCCACGGCATTTCCTCTGGCGCAACCGTGTCATCTCGGGGTTGGCCGACGTGACCGTCGTGGTGCAGGGCCGCGTGCGCAGCGGCGCGTTGCACACCGCCCGGCTGGCCGCAGCCCAGGGCCGTGAGGTGATGGCCGTACCCGGTTCGGTGAACGATCCCGCCAGCCGAGCGCCCCTGGACCTCATCCGCGACGGAGCAACACCGCTGACCCGGCTGAGCGACGTGCTCGAGGTCATCGGACTTTCGGGTGTCCGGGGCGGATCCGCTGCGCCGGCCTCGCCGGCGGGCCAAGGCGGACCGATTCCCGTGGCTGCGGGGTTGTCGGCGGAGGCGGGCAGTCTGCTCACCCTGATTGGCGCGGTTCCCGCCGCACTAGGGGCGTTGGCCCGCGCCGCCGATCGACCGGTGACCGCGATCCTGGCCGCTGTCGCCGAGCTGGAGACGGCCGGCATGGTGCGAGCCACACCCCGCGGACCCGTCCTCGCCCGCGCGGCTGACGCGGAGTCCGACAGCCAGTAATTCTTCAGGTCGGACGCCAAGTCTTGCTCAAGAAATATGCCCTTTGCGCCGATTCATCCTGCTGAGGGTCCGGAAAGGCCAGGCCCATGGGGAGGGAACGACCATGAAGAACCGCATTTTCTTGCTACTCGGTGCCATCGCCATGCTCGTCTCCACGCTGGGCGCGCCGCGCAAGTGGTAATGCCCGACCGTCAGTCCGCTGACGTTCGGTAGACGACAGGAGGAAGCGGTGTGCCGCTACTGCTGACCGCACTCGCAGTCGGCATCGCCGTCATCATCGCCTCGGGGGGCCGCCTGTCGCGCCTGGCCGAGATCCAGTTGCGCGGCGGCTTCCTGCTGGTGGCCGCCATGGCCCTGCAGGTGGCGTTGATGCTGCACCTGTTGCCCGCCGACCAGCGAGCGCTGCAAGGCGGCGTGCACCTGATCAGCTACGGGTTGTCGGGCGCCTTTGTCGTCGTCAACATCCGTGTGCCGGGCCTGCCGCTGCTCGGCCTCGGCGGCCTGCTGAACTTCCTGCCGATCGCCGCCAACGGCGGCGTCATGCCGGCGTCGCGCATGGCGTTGGAGCGCGCCGGGATGGTCGCCGTGCCGGCGGACTTCTCCAACTCTGCGGCCCTGATCGGCTCGCGGCTGTCGCTGCTGGGTGACACCTTCGCGCTGCCGGCCGCGTGGCCGTTCGCGAACGTGTTCAGCCCCGGCGACGTCCTCATCGTCGCCGGGGCCATCTGGGGTCTGTGGCGGATCTGCGGCACCCACCCGCTGCCTCGCTCGTTGCGCCCGCTCGCCGAGCTGCGGCAGCACCCCGACTTCTTGCGCCTGTGGGGCGGCCAGGCGGTCTCCCACTTCGGTGACTGGGTCTTCGCCTTGACGGTCGCCACCAGCCTTGCGGGGCAAGATGACCCCACCCGCCTGCTGGCCATGCTGCTGGTGCTGCAGGTCGCGCCTGCTGCGGTTGTCGGACTCCTCGGGGCGCCACTGATCGACCGCTTTCCACGGCGGCGCCTGATGATCGTCGCTGACCTGGTGCGCGCCGTCGCGGTGGGGTCCCTGGTGCTGGCCGGCACACCTTCGATGGTCCACCTCGGGATCGCCTCGGTGTCGCTGGGCGCCATGGGTAGCCTGTTCCAACCGAGTTTCTCCGCCTCGCTGCCCAACCTGGTGCCCCGCGAGCGGCTGGTGGCGGCCAACTCGCTGGTGTCGGCCTCCTTCCACATCGCCGTGATGGTTGGCCCGATGGTCGGCGCGATCATGGCCCTGCGGCTGGGCAGCGCCGTGGCCTTCGGCGTGAACGCGGCGACGTTCGGCGTCTCCGCCCTGCTGGTGTGGTCGGCCCGCGTGCCCGACAGCCCGGCCGCCGCCACCCCCTCTCGCCCGCTGACCGCCCTGCGGGAAGGGTTGTCCTACTCCTGGCGCACGCCGGTCGTCCGCGGCGTGCTCAGCGTCACCTGCCTCGCGATGCTGGCCTCGGCCGTGCGCTCGCCGGTGGAGCTGACGTTCGTGCAGAGCATCCTGGGCAGGTCGGTGGCAACCCTCGGCCTGCTCGGTGGCGCATGGGGAGCCGGCATGGTCGCCGGATCCATCGCCGCGCCCGCGGTGGCCAAGCGCTGGGCCCGCGAGCAGGTGTTGACCGTCAGCGTCGCGGTCGTCGGCCTGGCGGTCATCGCGGCGTCGCAGACCAGCGCGCTCGGCATCGTGGTCGTCCTGTGGATCATCGCCGGCGTGGGCAACGCGTCCGGGGCGATCGCCTACGAGACCCTGTTGCAGGAGCGGACCCCCGACGCGGTGCGCGGGCGGGTCATGGGCGCCTCGGAGGCGATCATGGAGGGCTCGTACCTGGGAGGCATCTTCCTGGCCGGCTGGCTCGCGCCGGCGGTGGGACCCCGGGCGACCTTCGGCATCTCCGGTCTCGGCTTCGTAATGGCGGGTCTGGTCAGTGCGCTGGTCATCGGCCGCAAGACCCTGCGGGCGATCCCGACGCCTGAGTCCCCGGAGTCCCACGCCGAGGCCGAACGCAGCCCCGCCGCGACCGGCTAACCCGGGACGGTGGTGGCGAGGTTCGTCGCGGGGATCGCGGGAAAGGTCCGAGCATGGGCCAAAACGTCGCACAGAAGCTGATCGGCTCGCATCTGGTCACCGGGGAGATGAGCCCTGGCAGCGAGGTCAGCATCCGCATCGACCACACCCTCACCCAGGACGCCACCGGGACGATGGTGATGCTGGAGTTGGAGGCGATGGGCCTGGACACGGTCAAGACCGACCTGTCCGCCCAGTACGTCGACCACAACCTGCTGCAGACCGACGAGCGCAACGCCGACGATCATCTGTTCTTGCACAGCGCCTGCCGCCGCTTCGGCATCTGGTACTCCAAACCCGGCAACGGCATCAGCCACGCGGTGCACATGCAGCGTTTCGGCAAGCCGGGCGTGACCATGGTCGGCTCGGACAGCCATACGCCGGCGGCCGGCAGCCTTGGCATGCTCGCCATCGGGGTGGGCGGGCTCGAGGTCGCGATGGCCATGGCCGGCGAACCGCTGTACATCACGATGCCCCAGGTGTGGGGCGTCGAGCTGTCGGGCGAGCTCCCCCCTTGGGTCAGTGCCAAAGACGTGATCCTGGAGATGCTGCGCCGCCACGACGTCAAAGGCGGGGTCGGGCGGATCATTGAGTACCACGGACCCGGCCTGGCTGGCCTGTCGGCGATGGACCGCCACGTCATCGCCAACATGGGCGCGGAGCTGGGCGCCACGACCACGGTCTTTCCCGCCGATGACGAGGTGCGCCGCTTCCTCACCGCCGAGCAGCGCGGCAACGACTTCTCCGAGCTGCTCGCCGACGACGACGCGACCTACGACGTCCACGAGCAGATCGACCTGTCCACCCTCGAGCCCCTGATCGCCAAGCCGTCCAGCCCCGGAAACGTCGTGCCCGTTCGCGAGGTGGCCGGCGCGCAGGTGTCCCAGGTCGTCATCGGGTCCTCGGCCAACCCTGGCCTGCGCGACTTCGCCGTCGTCGCCGAGATCGTGCGCGGCCGCCAGACCGATGACGCCGTCTCCTTCGACGTCAACCCGTCCTCGCGGCAGGTGCTGGAGAACCTGTCGGTGATGAACCTGCTGATGCCGCTGATCCAGGCCGGTGCCCGCCTGCACCAGTCGGGCTGCATGGGCTGCATCGGCATGGGGCAGGCGCCGGCCTCAGGGCGCAACAGCCTACGGACCTTCCCGCGCAACTTCCCGGGACGGTCGGGCACCAAGGAGGACTCGGTCTTCCTGTGCTCTCCCGAGACTGCGGCCGCTGCCGCGCTCACGGGCCAGATCACCGATCCCCGCGACCTGTCCGAGCGCTTCGGCATCGACTACCCGCGATTCCGCGAGCCCGAGCGCAACCTGGTTGACACCGACATGCTGGTTGCGCCGCTGGCGCCCGACGTTGCGGTCAAAGAGGAACTGGTCAAGGGACCCAACATCTCGTCGTTGCCCGACTTCGACCCGCTGCCCGACGAGTTCAGCGCGCCCGTGCTGCTCAAGGTCGGCGACAACGTCTCCACCGACGAGATCATGCCGGCTGGCCAGAAGGTCCTGCCCTACCGCTCGAACATCCCCATGATCTCCGAGTTCGTCTATTACCAGGTGGACGAGACCTACGTCGAGCGCGCCAAGGCCGCCGACGGCGGGCACTTCATCGTGGGTGGGGACAACTACGGCCAAGGTTCATCGCGCGAGCACGCCGCCATCGCCCCGCGCTACCTCGGGCTCAAAGCGGTCATCGCCAAGAGCTACGCCCGCATCCACTGGCAGAACCTGGCCAACTTCGGAATCGTCGGCCTGCAGTTCACCGATCCGGGCGACTACGAACGGATCGAACGCGACGACATGCTGCGACTGACGGGGCTGCGCGCGGCCCTGGAGTCAGACGACCGGCGGGTCGAGCTCGTGAACACGACCAAGGACGAGCGCTACACCGTTGGCCACCGCCTGTCGCCACGGCAAGCCGAGATGGTCCTGGCCGGAGGTCTCATCCCGGTCTTCCGCCGCAGGCTGCAGGAGCAGGGAGCGACTACCGGCTGAGCTCTTCGGCCCTTCGGGCGTCACGCCAGTCCACACCGTCCCACCCGCTCCGGCGCTCGGCCCGGCCGCCGGTGGCTGGCCGGGTGCGGCTGCGGACAACGATGTCCGGAACTGCACCCGCTCGAAGCGGCTCGGCGCTGCTCAGCTCGGCCGGCGGTTCAGCCTCTCTCCGAAGTTGATCACCGTCTCCTGGCGCGGCACCAGCCCGTCAGCGTCGATCCAGACGTCGACAGGCGGGTCCTTCACAGTCCCAGCAGGCCTAGATGACGCCGCAGCGGCCTGCGCTGGTCATCAGGGGCGTGCGCCACCATCCTGTCGATCTCGACGACGCTGCGGTAGTGGGTGGTCGCAAGTCGGATCTTGACCCGCGGCGGCGACCGCCTCGGCGGCCGTCACCGGCGCGCCGGCGTGACCTGTTCGGCCGGTGTGCCGCAGCCCGCCAGCAGGAACAGCAGCAGCCCGAGCAGCGCAGCGCGGATGTGTCGCACTGACGTCCCCCTTGTGGTCGTGAAGCACAGCGTACGCTCATCGTGACCGTCAGTACGGGTATAAAGGGATGTAACGGTCGTGCACTGCGGGCTGCAACAGTGGCCTCGCGCGACGGCCGCCTCGGAAGGAAAGGAGTGGCATGGAGATCCGGCAGGACCTGCCACCGCCATGGGCGCACGCCCTGGACGTCTTCGCCGGGCACCTGCGCGACGAGCGGATGCTGGCTGGCCTGACGGTCGAGGCCTACCTGCGGGATGCACGGCAGCTGGCCGGATTCTGTGCCGGCTTCGGGGTGCACGATCCCGACGAGGTGGAGCCACTGGTGCTTCGCCGCTGGCTGGCCCAGCTGTCGAAGGAGAACTACGCCAGGGCGTCGCTGGCTCGAAAGACGGCTGCCGCGCGGGGGTTCTTCGGGCTGCTGGCGCGACGCGGCCTAGTGGCAGGCGACCCTGCGTTGCACCTCGGCACACCCAAAGCCGGTCGGCGACTGCCTAAGGTGCTGCGCACCGACCAGGTCGGCGCACTGCTGACGGTTCCCGACCCGGCAACCCCGACCGGCCTGCGCGACCGCGCGGCGCTGGAACTGCTGTACGCCAGCGGAGCGCGGGTCAGCGAGCTCGCTGGCCTGCCGGTCGACGCCGTGGACCTGTCAAGCGGCAGCGCGCGCCTGCACGGCAAAGGCGGTAAAGACCGGATCGTGCCGCTGGGAGAGCCCGCATGCGTCGCGGTGGAGCGCTGGTTGCGCGACGGGCGGCCACAGTTCGCCGGCGCCTGCGCGCAGGCGTCGCCCACCGTGCTGCTGACCCGGCGGGGGACGGTCATGACGCCAAACGACGTGCGCGCGGTGGTGGCCAAGGCCGCCGCAGGGGCGCGGCTCGGCCGGGTGACCCCGCACACCCTGCGCCACAGCTACGCCACGCACCTGCTGGAGGGTGGCGCCGACCTGCGCAGCGTCCAGGAACTCCTCGGCCACGTTGCCCTGTCGACGACCCAAATTTACACGCACGTCTCGCGCGACCACCTGCGAGCCAGCTACGAGCACGCGCACCCGCGGGCGTGACGGGACGTTCGATGCCCTCTTCAGCAGCGCGCACCGCATCCGGCGCTAACCGCACCGACCAGCGCGTCGGGCAGGGACGGGTCAGCGCCGACCCGGAGGTTGTGGCCCTGTGGCGCCGCTACAAGGTCGACGCGCACCCCGCCGCTCGCGAGCGGCTGATCCTGCAGTACTCCCCGCTGGTCAAGTACGTCGCGGGCCGGGTCAGCGTCGGCCTCCCCGCGACCATCGAGCACGGCGACCTCGTGTCCTACGGGATGTTCGGGCTCATTGATGCCATCGAGAAGTTCGACCTCGGCAAGGGGGTCAAGTTCGAGACGTACGCCATCACGCGTATCAGGGGCGCCATCATCGACGAGTTGCGGTCCATCGACTGGATCCCGCGCTCGGTGCGTGCCAAGGCCCGCAACGTCGAGCAGGCGATGACGTCGCTGGAGCTGCGGTTGCGTCGCACGCCGACCGAGCAGGAGCTGGCCGACGAGCTGTCGACCAGCGTCAAGGAGTTGCGTGCCATGCTGACGCAGGTGTCGCTGGTGTCGGTGGTGGCGCTGGACGAGTCGTTCGGCGGCGAGGACAACGACCGTCAGTCGCTGATCGACACGCTGCAAGATCCCAAGGCCGCCGATCCGCAGGCGAGCTTCGAAGATGCCGAGATGCGTTCGATGCTCGGCGAGGCGCTCAACCGGATGGGGGAGCGCGAGAAGACCGTGCTGGTCCTGTACTACTTCGAAGGCATGACGTTGGCGCAGATCGGCCAGGTGCTCGGCGTCACCGAGTCGCGCGTGTGTCAGATGCACACCAAGGCCGTGCTCGGCTTGCGGGCCAAGCTGAGTGAGCGGGGGGCCTGATCCAGCAGCTGGCGGGGTCCTGCATCGGCAGCTTTCCGGTGTCGTCGTCGTAAAGGCGGCTCTTCCACAGCCCGGCTGAGATCGTAGGCGGCGGTTCGCCTCCACGGTCGTAGCGTCCGGTCATGCGCCGCGTCACCGCTTGCCTGCTCGCCACCCTGGCGCTGGTCGTCGCCTGGCGCCCAGCCGGCGCCGACGGGTCCGCGATCTCCGCCTCGGCATCTGCCGGGGTCGGTCAGTCCTGGTCATCGACGGCAGGGGTGCCGCCGGTGCGCGGCCCGGTTCTGCGCGCGTTCGACCCGCCCGCCTCCCGCTACGGCGCGGGCCACCGCGGCGTGGATCTGGCGGCCGCCCCCGGCGAACCGGTGCGCGTCGCGCTGGACGGGACGGTCAGCTTCTCGGGCACGGTTGTCCGTGTGGGCTGGGTGACCGTCGACCACGGCGGCGGGTTGTCGACCACCTACGGGCCGCTCGACCCGCGCTCGGTGCGCGCCGGCGATCGCGTGGAGTCCGGACAGCGACTCGGGCGCGTGGCCGGCGGTGCGCTCCACCTGGACTGGGGTGCGCGGGTGGGCGACGTCTACATCGACCCGCTGTCGTTGCTCGATCGTTGGCAGGTGCACCTGACCAGCCCCGACCGCATCACATTCGAACTGCCGGCTCGTTGGGTGGCCACGACCGGGGCGGCCGGCCGTGGGCCGCTTGGCCGCCCGCCCGGCGGGGCGGGCCTCGGGCAGGACTGGCGTCTGGCCCCGCCCGTCGCGGGTCCCGCCACGTCGCCGTTCGGGACTCGCGTGCACCCGCTCACCGGGGAGGTACGCGCACATGCCGGGATCGACTTCGGTGCGCCGTCGGGCACGCCGGTCGCCGCGGCGGGCGGCGGGACGGTCACCTTCGCTGGCGCCGCCGGCGGGTACGGGCTGCTGGTCATCGTCGATCACGGCGGGGGGCTGACCACGCGGTACGCACACCTGTCCAGCCTGGCGGCGGGTGCCGGTCAGCGGGTCGCGACGGGGCGGGCGGTTGGCGCCGTCGGGTCAACGGGGCTGTCCACCGGCCCGCACCTGCACTTCGAGGTGCGCCTCGACGGCGTGGCCCAGGACCCGGCTCGCTGGCTCGCCCGACCTGCCGGATAGAAGGGTTGGTCACAATAGTGTGACCAACCCTTCTATCCATGGCTGACCTGTGGCGACCTGTGGCGACCTGTGGCCAGACCCGCGACTGCGCTCGAGCCCGCTGGGGGCGGGTGCTATGCTCGCTCCGGTCCGGCTTGGCCGGCCAATCCTTGCTGCCTCGGTGACGGGGCGGACATCACAGCGGAACCGCGAGGCCTGCGGTCTCCTGCGGCTGAACACGCCGGCGGGGGGAGGGCCTGGACGTCGCTTCGGCGGCCCGGTTCGCGCGAGGCCCAACCGCGACAACACAAGGAACACCCATGGCAGTCGTCAGCATGCGCCAGCTGCTTGAAGCCGGCGTGCACTTCGGTCACCAGACCCGCCGTTGGAACCCGAAGATGAAGCGCTTCATCTTCAGCGAGCGCAACGGCATCTACATCATCGACATCCAGCAGTCGATCGGAATGCTCGAGCAGGCCTACGGCTTCGTGCGCGACAGCGTGGCCAAGGGCGGAACGATCCTGTTCGTCGGCACCAAGAAGCAGGCCCAGGAAGCCGTCGAGCAGCAGGCCCAGCGCGTGGGCATGCCCTATGTCAACTACCGCTGGCTAGGCGGGATGCTCACCAACTTCGAGACGATCAAGACGCGCCTGGTGCGCCTGCGTGAGCTGGAGTCCATGGAGGCCGAGGGCACCACGGAGCTCCTGCCCAAGAAGGAAGTCCTGTCACTCCAGCGTGAGCGCCTGAAGCTGGAGCGCAACCTCGGCGGCATCCGCGGCATGACCAAGCCGCCGTCGGCCATCTGGGTCGTCGACACCGTCAAGGAGCACATCGCCGTCAAGGAGGCCAACCGCCTCGGCATCCCCGTGGTGGCCGTGGTCGACACCAACTGCGATCCCGACGTGATCGACTACATCATCCCGGGCAACGACGACGCCATCCGCTCCGGCGCGCTGCTGACACGGATCATCGCCGACGCCTGTGCCGAGGGCTACGTCCGGCGCGCCAGCCGCACCGCCGACGATGTCGTCGCCGAGCAGGCAGCAGCGGCGGCCGCCGCCGCCCAGGCTCCGGCCG
>JACCVM010000203.1 GCA_013698135.1 Euzebyaceae bacterium
AGGCGGGACCCTCGGCTTGCACGTCGTCGGCGACGCGCCCCAACAACTCGGCGTACAGCGGGGAGCCGAGCCGGGCGCACGCGACCGCCTGCGCGCGCAAGTGCCACACCGCCCAGGTCCGCAGGTCCACTGCCACCGGCGGCGACCCCGAGAAGCAGGGGTCGTCCGGTCCTGACGGCGACCCCGAGAAGCGAGGGTCGCCCTGTCCTGACGAGGATGACGAGTCGGTGGTGGTCGGCATACTGGCCGCCATGCCCTCCCTCGCCGCCGGCGCGCTGGTCTTCTTCGTGTCCGCGACCGTTCTGGTGCTGGAGATCCTGGCCGGGCGGTTGCTCGCACCCTACGTCGGGGTGACGCTGGAGACCTACACCGGCATCATCGGCGTGGTGCTGGCCGGGATCTCCCTGGGAACCTGGTACGGCGGGCGGCTGGCGGACCGGATGGACCCGCGCCGCATCCTAGGCCCGACGCTGGTGCTGGGTGGCGCGCTGGCGTTGTGCACCATCCCCATCATCCGGCTGGTCGGTGGCACCAACCTCGGCGCCGGTCCTGTGGCCATCGTGACTTTGGCCCTAGTCGGCTTCTTCGCACCGGCCACGGTGCTGTCCGCGGTGAGCCCCACGGTGGTCAAGCTGCAGCTGGGCGACCTCGACCAGACGGGTCGGGTGGTGGGCCGCCTGTCGGCGCTCGGGACGGCGGGGGCGATCCTCGGCACGTTCGTCACCGGCTTCCTGCTGGTGGCCGCGCTGCCCACCCGCCCGATCGTCATCGCCGTCGGCGTCGTGCTGATCGCGGTCGGCCTCGTGTGCTGGTTCCTGCTCGGGCGCCGCCGGGGACCGTCCTTGCTGCTGCCGCTGGTGCTCGCCGGCGTCGGCGGGCTGCTGACCATCGTTTCCGTGTCGGTCTGCGAGCACGAGAGCGCCTACTTCTGCGCTCGCGTGGTGCCCGATCCCCAGCGACCATCGGGGCGGACGCTGGTGCTCGACACGCTGCGGCACAGCTACGTCGACCTGGACGATCCCACCTACCTGGAGTTCAGCTACGCCCAGATCATGGGCGACGTCATTGCGTCGATCGCTCCCCGAGGTGAGCCGCTGGACGCTCTGCACGTCGGCGGAGGGGGTTTCTCCTTGCCCCGCTACATCGCGGCGACACGGCCGGGTTCGTCCAGCGTGGTGTTGGAGCTGGACCCGACACTGGTACAGATCGCACGGGATGAACTCGGGCTGCGGACCGGTCCTGACCTGCGCGTGCGCGTCGGCGACGCCCGGCTGGGGCTACGCGAACAGCCCGACGCGACCTATGACCTGGTGATCGGCGACGCCTTTGGGGGCCAGGCGGTGCCCTGGCATCTGGCGACTCGAGAGTTCACCGAAGGCATTCACCGCACGCTACGACCCGGTGGCACGTACGCGATCAACCTCATCGACTACCCCCCGCTTGGCTTTGCCCGAGCCGAGGCTGCCACGCTGCGGGCGATCTTCGACCATGTGGCCGTGATCGCTCCACCGCAGCGCCTCGACCGCCAAGAGGGCGGCAACTTCGTGCTGGTGGGCTCCGATGACCCCATCGATGTCGAGGCCATCCAGTCACGAAACCAAGAACGTGGCGACGATGACGAGGTGGCCGCCGGCGCCCGACTGGACGCCTTCATCGGCGACGCGCAAGTCCTGAGCGACGACTACGCCCCCGTCGACCAGCTGCTCACCCCGGCCACGTGAACCGGGGTGGTGGGGATCCAGTACCGAATCGGTAGCGGATGCCCACCACCCCGGGGTGGAAGTCGGGCCGAGACCCGCTAGGCCGACTCGGCGAACTTGTCGACCAGCGCGGCGTTGAACGCCTTGAGGTCGTCGGGCTTGCGGCTGGTGATCAGGTTGCGATCGGTGACGACCTCCTCGTCAACCCAGGTGGCGCCGGCGTTGCGGATGTCTGTCTGCAGGCTCGGCCACGAGGTCACGGTGCGACCGCGAAGGACGTCGGCTTCCACCAGCGTCCAAGGGGCGTGGCAGATCGCCGCCACCGGCTTGTTTTGCTCGAAGAACGACTTGGTGAACGCCACCGCATCGCGGTCGCTGCGCAGAAAGTCGGGGTTGGCGACGCCGCCGGGCAGCACCAGCGCAGCGAAGTCGTCGGGGCTGGCCTCGCTCACCGTGCGGTCGACGGGGAAGGTGTCGCCCTTGTCGAGGTGGTTGAAGGCCTGGATCTCGCCTGCGTCGGTGGAGATCAGCTGGGGCATGCCGCCCGCCTGCTTCACGGCCTCCCACGGCTCGGTCAACTCGATTTGCTCGACGCCCTCGGGGGCGACGAGGAAGGCGACGGTCTTGCCGGACAGTTCGTTTGCCATGATGAAACGCTCCTTTGGGGTATGCCTTGTGTCTACCCAGGCGGCGGGGGGAGCTAAGCCCGCCGCGGCGGTCTACACGGTGCCGAATCGACGCTGCCGGCGCTGGAACTCCGCGACCGCGGCAAACAGTTCGCCGCGGCGGAACTCCGGCCACAGCACGTTGGTGAAGACCAACTCCGCGTAGGCGGCCTGGAACAGCATGAAGTTGGACAGCCGCTGCTCACCGGAGGTGCGCACCAGCAGGTCCACGTCGGGCGCCTCCGGCTCGTACAGCCGCGCCTGGATGGACTTCTCGCTGACCTTGTCCGGTCGCAGCCGTCCCTCGGCGACGTCGGTGGCGACACGCCGGGCGGCGTCGACGAGCTCGGCGCGCCCGCCGTAGTTGAAGGCCACCTGCAGCGTCAGCCGGCGGTGCCGCGCAGTCCGTGCCTCCGTGGCCTCGATCATGTGGACCAGCCGACGGGGGACGGGGCGCCGGCGCCGGCCGATGAAGCGGACGCGCACTTGGCGCTCGTCCAACTCATCGGCCCGGCGCAGCAGCAGATCGCGGTTGAAGTTCAGCAGGAAGGCGACCTCCGAAGGTGGCCGCTTCCAGTTCTCGGTGGAGAAGGCGTAGACGGTCAGCCAGCGCAGGCCGAGCTGCAAGGCGCCCTCGACGGTGTCGAACAGGGCCGACTCGCCCTGCTCATGCCCCGCGTTGCGAGGCAGGCCCCGCGCCGCGGCCCAGCGGCCGTTGCCGTCCATGATGATGCCGACGTGTGCGGGCAGGCGCGTGCGGTCGAGGTCGGCGACATCCTCGGTCATCGGGGCACCAGCTCCCAAGCCCGCAACGGCCGCCCGAGATGGTAGGTCAAGAAGCTGTGGACCAGGGCGGCCGCGGCGCGTCGAGCTCGAGGCTCGGCCGCGGCGTCGTCCAGCCCGTCCCATCCGGCTCCGGCCAGCTCACCCAGTAGCGCCAGCGCCGAGACGTCCAACGGCCGGCTGCCCGGCGGCGCGCAGGCGGGGCACAGCACCCCACCGGCGGCCACCCCGAAGACCCGGTGGCGCCCCGGCGTTCCGCACGTGGCGCAGGCGTCCAGGTACGGGTGGTAGCCGGCGACCGAGGCCAGCCGCAGCAGGAATGCGTCGAGCACCACCGACGGCAGCGCCGGCCGTTGCGTCAGGGCGCGCAGGCCGGCCAGGAGCAGCAGCACCAGCGAGTTGGCGCGCTCATCTTCCTGCGCCACGCGGTCGGTGGCCTCGACCATGGTCGAGCCGCAGGCCGACAGGGCGAAGTCGGCGCGGACCGCGGCGAAGGAGGTGATCAGCTCGGCCTGGGTGATGATGTCAAGGTTGCGGCCGGAGTACAGCTGCAGGTCGACATGGCTGAACGGCTCCAACCGCCCTCCGAACCGTGACCCCGGCCTGCGCACACCCTTGACCACGGCTCGCACCTTGCCCCGACCCTGCGTCAGCAGATGGACGATCCGGTCGGTCTCGCCCAGCTTGTAGGTGCGCAGGACAACACCCTGCTCGCGGTACAGCGCCATGGAATCGCCAGGCTACGTCGTCCGTTGCCCGCTCAGGACCAGGCCCGACAGCCGCGCGAGCACTGGCGCGCACGGGACCATAAGTTCAGCCGTGTGGCGATTTCGTAGCGCTCGTTCCCGCTTCGTGTGGCCGACTAAAAAGTCAGATCGAGGGGGAACCAGGCCGTCACGGTGACCGCGACCAGCAGGACCGCGATCAGCACCGCCAGGATCATGAGGGTGACGACGAGGGTCACGGCGCCGGCGATGCCGCACATCAGCGTCAGCGGGGTGGTGGCCAGGTGACGGCGTAGGCGAGGGTTGTTCCGCACCAGCAAGCTGAAGGTGGCCAGCACCACCGCCGTGGCGACGGTCACCACGATTCCGTTCACGACATAGGTGCGCAACATGGTCACCCTCAGACTGCACCCGCCGTGCGACGGTGTCCACTCTGTGTTGTGTCATGCCGCGGGGTCTGCGAACAACACCTCCGCGCCGATCGGCGCGAAGCCAGCCGCCATGAAGGTCCGCAGTGAAGCTGCGTTGCCGGGCGCGACCTGGGCGAACAGCGGCTCACCTCGCGGCAGTACGCCGCGCGCGGCGGCAAGCAGTGCGCGACCCATCCCCGCCCCACGATGCGACGGGTCGATCTCGAGGCTGACCTCCCAGCGTCCGGCCAGCCCTCGCCCGATCACCACCACGGCCCGTCGTTGCCGGTCGGACAGCAGGCGGAGATCACTGCGGTAGCGGTGAGCGCGCAGCACCCGCGGATGATCCGAGGCCGTCATCGGTATCAGGGGCTCGCCGCCGGATCGACCGATCGACGGGGCCACCAGCACCGCGTCGAGGCTGCCGGCCGCCCGTCCGATCCGCTGACCGAGCCATCCCAGGAACGCCGAGCTCAGCGGCGCCGACAGATCACCTGGCGCCAACCGTGCGTGAACCTCGTCCGGGTCGACGTCGGCGGCCACAACGTGAGAGGCGGTGAACGCCACCACGGCGGCCAAGCGGCCCGGTGGCTGGCCCACCACGGCGACCGCGCCGTCGGGTGACGGGAAGCGGCCGGCGGCGGCGTCGCGCAGCAGCCGGCTCAGCGGATGGGTGGCGACGGAGACGTTCAGTACCCCAGCCGCTCCAGCTTCTTGGGGTCGCGCTGCCACTCCTTAGACAGCTTGACCCGCAGGTCCAGAAAGACTCGCGTGCCCAGCAGCACTTGCAGCTCCTGTCGCGCTCGGGTGCCGATGTCGCGCAACACCGCCCCGCCCTTGCCGATCACGATGCCCTTCTGCGAGT
>JACCVM010000223.1 GCA_013698135.1 Euzebyaceae bacterium
CCTCCGGCAACCCAGGGGCAAGCGTCGAATCCGCCGTCGAAGAGGGCGACAGGTCCATCGGGCGGGCGCGGCGTTGCCTGCCGTTCAGCATGTCGAGGCAGACGTTGGTCGCGATGCGATACAGCCACGTTCGCAGCGCGGCCCTGCCCTCGAAGCGGTCGAGATTCCGCCAGGCCCGCACCAGCGTCTCCTGCACGGCGTCTTCCGCTTCGAACGCCGACCCCAGCATCCGGTAGCAGTAAGCCGTCAGCTCGACGCGATGCTGCTCCAACCGCAACTCGACCGCCACGTCCGGTGTGGTTGCAAGATCAGTCATGATCGCCGTCGCATGGTGGTGCCTCCCCGGCCCGCGAAACGCTGTCGGGCAGTCTATCGGGCCGCCGTCCGACGGTGTCAACGGCTGAAGCGCTGCGCCTTCATGGTCGGCTTGAGTACAGCGTCACGCACCCCTTTCCTCGGTCCAGACGTAGTCCACCTGCCGTGCCGTCGCCTCGGCCAGCTCACGTCCGGCGAACCGCTCGACGAGATGCAGCGCCATCGCGATGCCCGACGACAGCCCGCCCGCGGTGACGACCCGCCCGCTGTCGACCCAGCGAACGTCGGCGCGCACCCGGTCCCAGCCCAGGCGGGCAGCAAGGCCGTCCACGTCCTCCCAGTGCGTGGTGGCCTGCACGCCGTCGAGCAGGCCGGCCCGTTCTAACAGGAAGGCGCCGGTGCACACCGACGCCGTTAGCTTGGCGGTGGCAGCGAGGCGGCGGACCGCGTGGATGAGTCCTTGGTCGTCCACCAGCGGGTCGATGGCGATGGCACCCGGCACGATGAGGACGTCGAACCCGCCCGCCCCGTCGGGACCGCTCTCGGCGGCCAGCCCAAGGCCGCCGTAGGCGGTGACTGGACCGCCGGTGGTGCTGACCGTTGTCACCGTGAAGGACGGCAAGTCACCACGGCGCTCTTGCAGCCGCGACGCCGTCAACAGCACCTCGTAGGGACCGGCGACGTCCATCAGGTCGACGCCGTCGAACAGCAGGATGCCGCAGTTCATCCAGGTGCCTGCGTCATCAGCGGTGCCCGGAAATGGCGCCCGGGTCAGTGGTGCCCGGGCCTGGCATCCGGTTGCGGGGTGGGAACGCCGTTCTGCGTGCCTTCACCGACGGCGAACCACGGGGACGACTGACCGATGCCACCGTTCGCACCGATCGCCGAGACACGGACCCGCAGCTGGGAGCCCGTGAACAGCAGCTGGGTCCTGCGGTCCTGCGCGAGTCGCGGAGGCGGCGACGTTCCGGCAGCCGCATCGATGGCGAACCGTGGACGAGAGGTGCGGCGGGTCCGCGAGCCTGCTGTTCCCTCACTGGTGCCGAACTCCACGACATAATCGCTGGCACTGGGAACCGGCGACCAGTGCAGGACCCATCGCGTCCGCCAGCGCACCGTTGCGTTGCGCGCGGGTCGCTCGTCGGACTCGAGGGTGACGCGAAAGCCCCGTTGGCGCACCGAGCGCGGTGCTGTCGGCTGGCTGCCTGCTTCGGGCTTGGGTACAGCCAGCCACCACCAGCAGGGCGAGGAGGAGCGGGAGGAGCCTCGCTACCACTCCACCCGTCCGAAGACCTCGTCATTGGCGTAGATGAGTCGGTTGGGGATGACCTGGCCTTGGCGCAGTTCGCTGCCGACCACCGCGCTCTTGTAGCCGATGACGGCGTCGTTTCGCACCAGTGAGCGGAACACCACCGACCGCGGGCGGAGGGTGACGTCATTGCCGACCAACGTTGGTGCAGCAAGGCCGGTGGTCGGATCAACCTGCGGACGCCCACCTCCGTGGAGGATCACCCGCTGGCCGTAGTGCGCGCGGTTGCCCAGACGCAGGTCGGTGCCCTCCAGGGCATGGAAGACGACCTTGTCGTCCATCCGGGAGATGATGCCCGCCCGAACGGTCCACCTTCGTCGGCGCGGATCGAAATGGAGCGACCCATCTTGGCGTCCAGCGCGTCGAAGCTGTCCTCGAAGCAGGAGTCGCCGATGATGCGGTTGCGGAAGTGGGGATCGCGCACGTGTGGTCCGGTGCACAGGTCCGATTCCACGGAGGGCAGGTCTCGTTCCTCGTCGAACTCGTTGCCGCCCGGGTCGAAGTTGGCCCCCAGCACGTTGCTGGCGTCGTCGCGGGACAGCCGGGTGTACTCGCGCGCCAGTCCGACGTTGACCTCGACCACCCCCGCGTTGAACTCGCGGTCTGCCTCCACGATGGGACGGACCTTGCCGAGGGCCGGCCGGTCGGCCTGCGCCTGGGTCGTCACGTTCTTGCCAGGCAGCACGATGAAGCCGCTGCGCAGCCGCACCCCCGGACCGAGCCGGGACAGCGCCGACAGCCCGCTGTCGCGTTCGATGATCCCGCCGTCCACCTGGGCGCCGAAGCTGACGAACACACCGGAGTCCTCGACCGTCCCGCCCATGCCGTCGGGCACGTGCTTGACCGGGCCGACCCCGAGCCGGGCGGGGCCCCTCACCGACGAACCGTGAGCCAGGATGACCCGCTCACCGGTACGAATCCCGCTGCCGGGACGCAGCGCCGCGCGCCGTAGCGATCGCCGATCGGCCGAGGTGCGGTTGAGAACACCCCCGCGCACGCGAACGTTGTCCTGGACGTTGGACTCCGGTCCGATCTTGACCGGTGCCTTGCCAGCTCCCAGCGTCGCAAACGGGGCCACGTACACCCGCTCGGCGAGATGGATGTGGCGTGGGCGCCACATGTTGACGGTGGGATCGAGGAAACTGGCCTCGGCGGCGGGCGCATCGTGCTCGCACACCGGTCGGTTGTCCCGCACCGGTGAGCACGACTCCTCGACGTCGTTCGCGGCGGCCGGCCGCGGCGACGGGCGCGAGCGGCGGGCTGGCGGTCAGCGTCAGACCGAGCAACCCCAAGAGCGCGGCACGACGGCGAAGCGAGATCCCGCGGAACCCGAACAGCGTGGTGTTCGTGGTGGCACCCCCCGTTGGCTTCATCCTGCGCCGAAAAGCCTAGACCCGGAGCGGTGACTAGTGCATGAAAGCCTGGGTGGCGACGTCCACAGCGCCGGCTTGTTGGCGCGCTCGCGGCTCAGGCCGGCTTGTTGGCGCGCACGATGGCGCTGTGCATGCCGTCGGCGACCTCGTGCGTTGACGTGATCGCGACACCGGTGA
>JACCVM010000225.1 GCA_013698135.1 Euzebyaceae bacterium
CGACGGGGTAGCGGTAAGACGCCCGGAGCGGCCGTGCACGACGACCTCGTCCAGCGCCAGTTCACCGCCGCCGCCCCGGACCGGCTCTGGCTGACCGACATCACCGAGCACCCCACCGCAGAAGGAAAGCTCTACTGCTGCGCGATTAAGGACGCCTTCAGCAAACCGGATCGTCGGCTACGCCCTCGACGAGCGGATGACCGCCGGCCTTGCCGAGACTGGGTCCTCCTCGGCTACGGAGGGCGCAAGGAGCAGGACGTGGTCTTGGCCCGGCTGCAGCACCTCAACAGGTAGGCGCCACTCTAATGCTGGCCTGTATTCGTCTGGCCGTGTGGCGCCTACACGTTCGAACTCCACGGCTTCAGCCACCGACGGGCCAAGGTTCTCGATCCGAATGCGTTCATGAAGGCTCCCGGTGTCCTCTCTGAATAGCTTCTCCAACACAACGACAAGGCGTGCATGGCGGGAAGCTTGCCACTCACGGACGATGGGCAAGAGCGCGATGGCGATGCCGATCACCCCCAAGCTCAGGGCGACGACGTTGGACGCCTCGGTTGTACTGAGGTCCATCAGTCTCCCTAAATCCGCTTGCCGAACACGGGCAGACCTTCGCTCATTGAGTCTCCGCCAGATCATGCCTCACTGGACCCGATGACCGTGGCGAGCCACGCTCCCGATCCCCGCTGTAGCAGGGGCAGCGGTACGTGCCCTTGGGGTAGCGGCTGATCGCCGAGGGGCGTACCGAGGGAACGACGAACGTGGTCCTTCGCCGCAAGTACCGAGTTGGCGTCGGGCTTCCGCTGCGGTTTCTGTCGCATCTTGGCCAAGCCACTGCGGTGTGGGAACCTTTCCTGGACCGGTGTCGTCCCACCATGAGACGCTCGGAGGTCGAGACGTATGTTGCGACGCACCTGTACGGCGGGGGTGGCGTTCACTGCCGTGCTCGTCGCCGGTTGCGGACGTGCGGCAACGCCCGCAGGTCTCGGCGGCGATGGGTCTGAGCTCCTTGCAGGCGCCCCAGGGGATTGCCAGCTTCTGGAGTCGTGGGACGCGGACGTACATGGCCGGGTGTTGGCGGCCATCGAAGCTGGCGTCTCGCACGGTCCGCTGGTGGTGGCCCGGGCCGATGACCAGGCGGTCGTAGCGAGCACCACGTATGAGAGCCCCGGTGTAGAGCTCCGGACCGCTGCCTGGATGATCGACAAGGGCACGCTCATCGCCGTCAACAACGAGGCAGTCCGCATCTCGTCCACGGCGGCTCGAGTCATCGACAGCGCGGGGGACGATGCGCTGGCCGGCGCTATGGCGCAGGCCGAAGACTGCTCGCTTGTCGCAGCCGACCGGAGTGCCCCGGACCCGCCCCAGCCGGAGCCGGAGATGCGTCCCGACCTGATGGTCATCGAGCCGGCTGTCGCGGCACCAGGCGAGGAACTGGCTCTTCGGTTCCCCAAGGAGACGCCGCGCGGGATCGCGTTCGAGTTGCACCGCCGCACCGACCGGAGATGGGTGACCACTCACTGGATGAACTCGGACGCGAACGGGATCCAAATCGCCGGGACTGCGCCCGTCGGCACGGACGGGTTCGGCTCCGACGACGTAGGGGTCGGCGGACCTGGCCCGGATCGTGTTGCGCTACCGGGTGACATCCAAAGCGGCGAGTACCGCGTGTGTACGGCCAACGCCGGCGACGAGTTCTGCGCGCCGCTGACCATCACCATGGCCTCGCCCCCCAGTTGAACTCTGCTGGTCGACTGTGATCGCAGCGACCGATGCCACCCCCGGCGCCACACCGGGTGGCCGCCGTGGAAGACTCCCGCCGCGAACTGAATTGCAGACCTGGCGTCCCAGAAGGCAGGTCGGGTGAAGACCGGCATCGGGCCGGGTGGCGCGGCGGTCTGAACCGTCCGCGTAGATCGCGCCTCGGTCTCGCCGCAAGGATCGTGACGGCATGCGATGCAGCCCCGCGCGACGCGTTGATCGGGCGTCGTGCGGCGCTTCCGTGCTCCGTGGCCACGGAGTAGGACTGGCCAGCCGGACGCGCCAGGCAGGTGCCGTGGGCGCTGACCTAATCGCCGACCCGGACGCACAGGACGAGCTCCGCGCTGCTGACCTCAGTGGCTGCTCAGATCGATGGTCAGGATGAACACGACGGGGTGCGGATCTCCGTGCGCGCCGCCTGTGTACTGGCTCACATACTGATAGTCGATGCGGCCTGCACCGCTGATCTCGTAGTGGATCGTTCGCGACCCGCCGGCAAACTTGGGCTTGCCCGCCTTTCCCCTCAGCATCGTGGAGGAGTTCACCTTCGGCGGCTCACCCGGCGTCTGGCCGACGTGGTCGTAAAATTGTTGCGCGCTCTCCAACCCGACACGTTCCGGCAGCTGCTCCCACAGGTGGGCGAACTTCCGATGGACGAGCACGCGGTAACCCGGTTTCTCCTCGGGCTTGCCACCCGGTCGCGCCGCAGGCTGGTACGGCGAGTACGCACCGGTCACGCAGGCCGCTCGACCTGTACGAAGTCCTTCCCCTTGACCTCGCCGAGCAGGACACTGCGCCGGACATCGTCGGCGACGGCCCGCGCAGTGGTCTTCCACGCTGCGAGCGTCTCACGAAACGCCCCCAGCTCCCCCTCCGCGCTCACATTCTCCAGCGCCTCCCACATCTCCGCGACGAACTCGGCCCGGTCCTCGGCGTCGAAGTGGCGGAGCCAGCGGACCGCGCTCGATAGATCGTCCCCCTGTTCGACTCGGTGCAGCAGCACGGACCACTCGGCGACGGTCTCGGCTCGCTCGACGTTCTCGAGACGAGTAAACACGAGCGCCGTACCGTCCACAGCCCGCACCAGCGCACGATCACGGGCCGCAGCCTCGAGTACTTCGGTGCGGCGATCCTTCAGCTCCGACGCTGTGTAGATGGTGGCGGTCATTCGGACACGTCTCCCAGTCCCGTCAGCAATATCCTGGTCAATATCTTGGTTACCACTGTACGGGCCAGTCGTCCGCCGTGCAATCAAGGCCGCCCCAGGGCCGTCGTCGCCGAGCTCAGTTGCCCGCCCTCGCAAGACCCTCGAACGCCTCCGCCGTCTCGGTTGCGACGATCTATTTGCGACGGTTTGGACGGGCGCGGGCGAGTGCGGAGTACTCGCGGGATGTGAGCCCGACCCTCCGGCGATGCGCATGTTTGGCCGGGTCACGTGAGGTCACTCAAGGCCGTGGCACCAAGAGAATCGGGCAGACATCGGCGACAACCACTGGACATCAATTGCCCTGATCAGATATGGTGTGAGCGGCAAAAGTGCAGGTCAGACGGTGTTCTCTGTTCGCTCTTTCAAGCCGGCGGCGCGGGTTCGAATCCCGTCGGGAGCACCGACAGAAAGCCCTTCATAGAGCCGTTTCTCGCCTCCGACCCCAGCAGCGCGACACCGCTTATAGCCCTTCGTGCCATCTACGTGCCATTATCCGGATGGCACGAGCGAAGCGGCGACACCACGGCGGCACCGTCCGGCAGCTCCCGTCAGGGCGCTGGCAGGTGCGGGTGTACGACCACGCGACGGGCAAGCACGTCTCCGCCGGCACGTTCCCCTCGAAGGCCGACGCCAAGGTGGGGCTCACGCAGGCGCTGGCCGATCAGTCACGCGGCAAGTGGGTCGCGCCCGAGCGCGGCCGCGTCACCGTCGAGTCCTACGTGCGCCGCTGGATCGATGGTAACCCCAAGCTCGGCCCCCGCACTACCAGCTGGACCTGCCCGACGAGGTCACCGTGCTGCTGCGCGCCGACAGCGCCGGCGCCACGCACACGTTCGTCGACCACGTCCACGGCGCCGGGGTGCGGTTCAGCGTCGGGTTCCCCATCACCGCGCGGGTCCGCGACGCGATCCGCGGCGTCGACGACAAGGATTGGGTGCCGGCGGTCCGCCAAGACGGTGCCCTGCGCGACGGCGCCGCGGCCGCCGAGCTCACCGCCGCCGTGGACCTGTCTGGCTGGCCGGCCGGCAGCCGACTGATCGTGCGCCGCGAACCGTTGCACCCCGGCGCGCAACAGACCCTCGACGACATCGACGGTGCCCGCTTCACCTGCTTCCTGACCGACCAGACCGACACCGACCTCGCGGCCCTTGACGTCCGTCACCGCGCCCACGCCCGGGTCGAGGACCGCATCCGCGGCGCCAAGAACACCGGCGCGCGCACCCTGCCGTGCGACACCTTGGCCCGCAACGCCGTCTGGCTGCAGCTGGTCCTGGCCGCCCAAGACCTCATGACGTTCATGCAAGCCCTGACCCTTGACGGCGCGCTGCGTGTCGCCGAACCCCCGACCCCTTCGCTACCAACTGCTCCACGCCCCCGCCCGCATCACGACCACCGGGCGCAGACCCACCCTGCGGATCGAACGGACCTGGCCGTGGGTCGACCACCTCGTCGCCGCGTTCACCCGGCTACGAGCCCTCCCGCTGCCCGCGACGTGACGCCCCACAGCCAACCCGTCGACCCCTTGACAACCGACCACCCTCACCGCGGCCCGCCGCGACGCTGACGCGCCCCCGTATCGTCCGCCGACCGCGTCAACCTCAAGGTGCAGGCGGCGGCGAAAACGTGACGCCCGCTGCCTGAGCGACCGCGCCACGCCGTCAGGTAGCCAGGTCCTGGAGTGCGTCCTTCGTGGTGAGCACGCCGCTGGAGATGTACCGGAAATTCGTC
>JACCVM010000227.1 GCA_013698135.1 Euzebyaceae bacterium
TGTCGTCGCCATGGCCGGGATACACCCAGGTGTCGTCGCCCAAAGCGAACACGCGCTCGCGTAGCGATCGCATCACGGCGGCGAAGGCGTCGGCGTTGCCGAAGGTGTTGCCGGGTCCACCGGGGAACAGCGTGTCACCGGTGAAAAGATGGCTGTCGCCGAGCAGGAGGCAGGTGCTGCCGGGTGTGTGCCCGGGGGTGTGGATCAGGCGCACGCTGCTCGCGCCGAAGCGCAGGATCTCACCGTCCGCGGCGGCCCGGTCGGCAGCGCGCGGCACCATCGACGCGTCGTCGGGATGCAGCCACACCGGCGAGCCTGTGACGTCGGCCAGCCGGTCCAGCGCCTGCCAGTGGTCGCGGTGGCCGTGGGTGGTGACGATGGCGGTCAGCTCCAGGCCGTCGACCTCGGCCAGCAGCCGCTCGGAATCGTCGGCGGCGTCAATCAGCAGCGCGGCGTTCGATCCCGTGTCCACCAGCACGTAGGCGTTGTTGTCCATCCCGCCGACCGACAGCTTGCGAACCTCCACGGCGCTGTCGGCCATAGCCACCGTCCGACGGGCGGTGGGGCCGCTGGGCTCGACCTGTCCGCGGTAATTGTCAGCTTGCACGCCGTGCAGACTAGCGGCCTTGTTTCCGAGCAACACGCTCGACGGGCCGTGACCGCGACTCCAACGCACACGGGCCCGGAGGTTCTTGCGCCGGGCCGTCTCCGCCGTTACGGTAGTCGAACACCTGTTCGTCTGATTCAGATGAGCGGGGAACGGCCTCCGGGAGCAACCCTCCTGCGGGGATCGCTAGCATTGCAGTGCGGACCGTCGGTTCTCTTCCCCGCGGAACGGCACCACCCCCGGAGCTCTCCTCGTGGCCAGCCGGAGAACGCGCACCCAGGACGTCCTGACCGTCCGCGGCGCGCGCGAGCACAACCTGCGAAACGTCGATCTGGAGATCCCCCGCGACGCGCTGGTGGTCTTCACCGGCCTGTCCGGCTCCGGGAAGTCCAGCCTGGCCTTCGACACGATCTACGCCGAGGGGCAGCGCCGCTACGTCGAGTCACTCTCGGCCTACGCCCGTCAGTTCCTCGGGCAGATGGACAAGCCGGATGTCGACTTCATCGAGGGTCTGTCGCCTGCCATCTCCATCGACCAGAAGTCGACCAGCCGCAACCCCCGCTCCACGGTCGGCACGATCACCGAGGTCTACGACTACCTGCGGCTGCTCTACGCCCGCATCGGTCATCCGCACTGCCCGGTCTGCGGCCGCCCCATCCAGCGCCAGACGGCCGAGCAGATCATCGACCAGCTCGAGTCGCTGCCCGACGGCACCCGCTTCCAGGTATTGGCACCGGTCGTGCGCGGGCGCAAAGGCGAGTACTCCAAGTTGCTGAGCGACCTGTCCTCGCGCGGGTACGCCCGGGCGCGGATCACGTCGGGAACGAACCCGCCGCAGATCCACGACCTCGCCAACCCCCCGAAGCTGGCACGCTACGAACAGCACACCGTCGAGGTCGTCATCGACCGGCTGGTCGCCAAGGGGGGGATCCGCCGCCGCCTGGCCGACTCGGTGGAGACCGCGCTGCAGCTCGCCGAAGGCATCGCCGCCGTCGAGATCGTTCCTCGCGATCCGGAGGATGCGGGGGAGACGCTGACCTTCTCCGAACACCTGGCGTGCACCTACGACGGTCTCAGCTTTGACCAGCTGGCGCCCCGCAACTTCTCCTTCAACACCCCCTATGGCGCCTGCGAGACCTGCTCGGGCCTCGGCACGCGTCTCGAGGTCGATCCCGACCTGGTGGTGGGCGACGAGGACCTGTCGCTGGACGAGGGCGTGCTGCTGCCCTGGGGGACCGGGGGGCAGTCCAGCTACTACGAGCAGCTGCTGCGCGCCGTGGCCGCCCACCTGGGCTTTGACCCCAAGACGCCATGGCGATCGATCCCGGCGGCCGACCGGCGCGTGCTGCTGTACGGGCTCGCGCCCAATGAGCGCGTACAGGTGCAGTACACCAACCGCTACGGCCGCCGCCGCTCCTACCACGCTTCCTATGAAGGTGTGATCTCCCAGCTGCTGCGTCGGCACGCCGAGACCGACTCCGACTACGTCCGCGAGAAGGTCGAGGAGTACATGCGGGAGGTGCCGTGCAGCGCTTGCAAAGGCGCGCGGTTGCGACCGTTGCCGCTGGCGGTCACCGTCGGCGGCCGCAACATCGCCCAAGCCTGCGCGCTGGCGATCGCCGACGCCGTCGAGTTCTTCGACCATCTCGACATGACGGACCGCGAGACGATGATCGCCGAGCGGATCCTCAAAGAGATCCGGTCGCGGCTGCACTTTCTGCTCGACGTCGGGCTGGACTATCTCGCCCTTGACCGCGCGGCGGCGACGCTGGCGGGTGGTGAGGCCCAGCGCATCCGGCTGGCCACGCAGATCGGCTCGGGGCTGGTCGGCTGCCTGTACGTCCTCGACGAGCCGTCGATCGGCTTGCACCAGCGGGACAACGAGCGCCTCATCGAGACCCTCATCCGCCTGCGCGACCTCGGCAACACGGTCATCGTGGTGGAGCACG
>JACCVM010000254.1 GCA_013698135.1 Euzebyaceae bacterium
GAGGCCTTCGAACTGACGCGTGCCGTCAACGCCGGGTGCGGCTTCAGCTGCACCGTCCACGCGAACTCGGCCCGCGACGCGCTCAACGCTCTGGTCAACGCGGCCATCATGGCCGGGGAGAACGTGCAGGAGCCCATCGTGCGCAAGGTCTTCGCCTCGGCGATCGACCTGGTCGTCCACTGCGACCTCGAGGACGCCAATCGCGCGGATCCCGCACACGGGCTGCGGCGGCAGGTCATGGAGATCATCGCCGTCGTCCCCTCCCTGCACGACGACTTCTCCACCGAGCCGATCTTCGCTCGCGAGCGCATCGGCGGCCCGCTGGAGTGGACCGGAATCCTTCCGCCGACCGCTGACCACATCGAACGTGCTCTGCCGCGCGAGCTGACGGTGCGCGGCCTGCTGGAGAGCCGGAGCTGGCCGCGATGAGGCTGCTGGCCGCGCTGGCAACCGCCGCCGCCGTGTACCTGTTGGTCGCGCTGGCGATCGGTCGGACACCACAGCCCAGATGGCGGCACGCTGGCAATGGCGCAGCGCGGGCGGCCCGCCGCCGCCAGTGGTTGCAGCAGGCCGGGGTCGCCACGACACCCGGCCGCTTCGCGGCGGTCTGCGCAACGCTGGGCGGCGGGGTGGCGTTGGCGATCACCGCCGTGACCGACACCCCGGTCGTCGGCGTGGTGCCGGCGGTGTCGGCGGCACTGTTGCCGCGCATGGTGCTGGCCCGCCGGCGTACGCGACGTCTGCGGGCCGTGCAAGAAGCCTGGCCCGACGGACTGCGGGAGATCCACGCCGCTATCGCCGCAGGCATGTCGCTGCCGCAGGCGGTGACCGCCCTTGCCGACAACGGCCCGGTGGCCCTGCGGCTGGCCTTCGCCCGTTTCCCGGCGCTGCTGCGCACGGTGGGCATGGTGACGGCGTTGGAGATCGTGAAGGCGGAGGTGGCCGATCCCACCACCGATCGGGTCGTCGAGATCCTGATCTTGGCCCATGAGCGCGGGGGACGCGTCGTCAGCGACATCTTGCGTGATCTGGCGGACGCGACCGCCGCGGACGTCCGCACCCTGGAGCAGATCGCCACCGACGCGCTCGAGCAGACGATCAACGCGCGGGCGGTGTTCGTGCTGCCGTGGCTCGTGCTGCTGACCTTGACCGCCAAGCCGGGTCCGTTCCGGGACTTCTACCAGTCGCCCAGCGGTCTGGGGGTGGTCGCCGTCGCCGCACTGCTCAGCCTCGCCGGCGCCGCGGTTGCGGGCCGCCTCGCGCGCGACCCGCTGGAGTCCCGTGTCCTTGCCGGCCCGAACAGGACCGCGCGATGAGCCTTGCCGCCTTCCTGGCAGCCGGAGCCTGCGCCGCTGCCGCCGCCCTGGCCGTTCGGCTCGTCGTGCCACCGACACCGCGGCTGGCCGCCCGGGTGCGGCCCTACACTGCGGCGGCGCGGTCGGCCCTGGGCATTCCACCCGAGGTGACGGTGGCCCGCCGCGGCGACCTGGGCAGCAGCCTGGCGGTGGTCGCGCGTGACCTCGTTCGCGGACTCGCCGGGCGGCTGGGCCGGGTCATCGACCGCGTGGGCGACGAGGTGCTGCTGCTGCGGCTGCGTCAAGCGGGGGTCGACGCCGACCTCCCGGTGGTCGGCCGGCTGCAGGCGTACCGCCTGCGGCAGTTGCGTCAGGCAGTGACCTGGACCGCGCTGCTGGCCGGCGTCGGTCTCGTCACGGGACAAGGCGCCGCCACGGTGCTGCTGCTGGCCGGCCTCGGACTGGGTTACGGCGTGTCGCGGGAGCGCGCGCGGGTCGACAAGGCGATCTCGGACCGGCGCCTGCGGATGCAGGTCGAGCTGTACACCGTCAACCAACTGCTGGCCATGAGCGTGCGCGTCGGCGGTGTTGTGCAGGCGCTGCAACGGGTCGTCGCGCGTGGTCAGGGCGCCGTCGTCGACGAGTTGAGCGAGGTGCTCAACGCCCACCGGGGCGGGCGACGGATCGCCGCAGCGCTGGAGCAGGCGGCGGTGACCACGCCCGAGCCGCACGCGGCGAGGACCTATCGCTTGCTGTCGCGCGGCGTGGAATACGGCACCGATCTGGCCGAGGCGTTGCGTGACCTCAGCGAGGAAATCCGCAGCGAGCGCGTCGAGGCGCTCAAGCGGACCGCGACCAAGCGCCGTGCGGCCATGCTGGTGCCGATCATCGGCGTGCTGGCTCCCGTGATGTTGCTGTTCGTGGCGGCGCCATTGCCGTCAATCGTGTTCGGAGGGCGCTGAGGCGCCGTCCCCGACCTTGGAGATACCGGTGGAACGACTGCAGCGACTGCAGCGAGAAGAAGAAGCCTTCAGCACCGCCGAGCTGCTGGGCAATGCGGCACTCGGCATCGCCGCCCTGGTGGCGATCTGGGCGCTGATGCAGGGCTTGGGCGTCGACATCATCGACTGGATCGGTGCGCAGCTCGGGGTCTGACGGCGAGGATGGCTTCCTGACCATCCAGCACCTGCTGGCCGTCGGCCTGTCCCTGGTGCTGCTGGCCAGCCTGGCCAACTTGCTGGTGTTCTCCTACGGGCGCGGAGTCGTGCGGGCCGCGCTCGACGAGGGGGTGCGGGCCGGATCACGCGCCGGCGCCTCGTCCAGCGAGTGCCAGGCGAGGACCGAGGCGGTGCTCGGCGACCTGCTGTCGGGCTCTCTGGGCCAGAGCGTCGAGGTGCGCTGTTCCCGCCGGGAGGCCACCGTCACCGCGAGTGCGCAGGCGTCCTTTCCAGCATGGGCGCCGCTGGTTCCCAGCTGGTCGTTTGCGGCCACCGCCGAGGCCGTCGCGGAGCCGGTCTGGTGATGCTCACGAATGCGTCGGCCGAACCCGAACAAGGCAGCGTCGCGGTGGAACTCTCCTTGGGCATCGGCCTGCTGGTCCTGCCCATGGCGCTGCTCGTCCTGCTGCTGCCCACATGGCTGGAACGCCAATCCATGGCCCGAGTGGCGGCACAGGAGGCGGCGCGCAGCGTGGCGGTGGCAGCTGACCCCCAGCAAGCGTCCGCGATCGCCTCCGAGGTCGTGACCCGCATCGCCGTCAATCACGGACTGCCTGCGGACGCCATCACCGTACGGATATCGGGCGGTCTGGGCCGTGGGCAGGTGGTGACCGCCACGGTGACGGTCGACATGCCCGCAACCAGCTTCCCGGGGCTGACCGAGGTGGGCGGCTTCACCTACACGACCGCCCACCGAGAGGTCATCGACCCGTACCGGAGCCTGCCATGAGCTCTGAGGAGGGCAGCATCACGCTGTGGCTGCTCGGTCTCGTCCTCATCATCTTGGCTCTCGGCGGCCTGGCCATCGACCTGTGGCGCGGATTCAATGAACGTCGCGCGCTCGCGGGGATCGCCGACAGCGCCGCCATCGCGGGTGCGGCGGCGCTGGACGAGGCGGCGTTTCGAGGCAGTGGCAGGGTGCGGCTTGATCCCGCGGCCGCCGAATCGCTGGCTACCCGCAGCGTGCGGGCGCAGCCCGACAGCAAGTCGATGACCGGCTTCTCGGCGGCCGCCGACGCCGATCAAGTCACGGTGGTCGTCCGAGGCGCGGTCGACCTGACACTGTTGCGGCTGCTGGCGCCAGACCGAGGTCCGCTGCGCATCAGCGTCCGTGCCACCGTGTCACCCCGCGGCTCGCCGTGAGACTGCGGCGAGCCAGAGCGGCGACCAGCTACAGCGGCGGTGACCATCCCGCCGGAGCGTGGGCGCTCATGGTCGCCGCAGTGGAGGCAAGGCGATCACTTCGCCGGGATGGATGACGTCGGGATCTTCCGAGCGCAGCGACGGGGTCGCGGCCTCGACCAGTCGCAGCCAGTAGCCAGCGACTTCCGCCGTCGAGTCGTCTGCCCCATCCGCTGCCGCCTGTCGCTGCGCGATCGTCCACAGGTTGTCGCCAGGGCGAACGCGGTAGCGGTCCGGTGGCTGATGACCGGCCGCCTGCGACGCCACAGCGGCCCTGGGGGCGGCTGGGGCGGCCTGCCGATCGGCGGCTGGGCTGAGCGCCTGCGAGGCGGGTCGGGGTCGCGCACGGTCGTCCCCCGCGCTGTTGGGCGATCGCAGCCGCGGCGACAGCGCGTTGCGGCGGGAACCGGATCGATCATCGTCGATCGTTGACACCGCGGCGGCGTCGGGCGGTACCACGACCGGCTCCGCGCGGGCTGCCGCCGGGCCGAGCGCGAGGCCGGCACTCAAGCCGGCCGCTGCCACGCGCTGCGCCAACCGGCGGACCACCGGCAACGCCAGACCGTCGGCTAGACGGACCGCACGGCGAAGACCCGACAGTCGCGCCAGCAGGCACAGCGCCGTGCTCGCCAGCAACCACCAGGCCGCCCCCAGCGCCGCGGACCGCAGCACCGCCACCAGGGCGTCCTCGGCCGGGGTGACTCGCAGCCACCAGGCGAGCTCGTGCCATCCCACGACCAGCCACGGCACACGGCCAAGGCGGTGGAGCGCCAGCACGCTGGTGCCCTCGGCCGCCAGCACGCACAGCAGCCGCAGGCAGGAGACCACGCGCGGATGGTTCATCGGCGGACCGTAGGGTGTGACGAGCAGGCCTGGGAGGCCGATCGTCGTCCCCTGTGGATATCGGCATCACGGGCGCGCCGCGCAGGGGCCGTCCGGCTGGCCGAGCGACCCGGCGGGCGCATACTGCACGGCATGCGACCCACCGAGCAGCTATTCGCCACCGACGCCTACCTGCACACCTTCGAGGCCGCCGTCGTCGGCCACGACCCCGATCAGCATCGTGTGGCCCTGGGCCGCACCGCCTTCTACCCGGGAGGAGGCGGCCAGCCGCATGACCTCGGCGAACTGCGCTGGGGCGACGGCCGCGCCGCCGTCGTCAAGGTCGGCCGCGAGGGTGCGCTGGTGTGGCACTGGCTGGGTGACGACGACCCTCTACCCGAGCCGGGGTCCGACGTGGAGGGCGCACTGGACTGGCAGCGCCGCCACCGGCTGATGCGCACCCACACCGCCCTGCACGTGTTGTGCGGCGTGATCTGGGCCGACTACGGGGTGGCGGTGACCGGCGGCAACATGAAGCCGGGCGAGGGGCGGCTGGACTTTGAGCTCGACGCCATGTCGGCCGAGCTGGGCGCCTGGGCGGAGCGCCGCGTCAACGCCGAGGTCCAGCATGCGCGCGAGGTGCTGGTGGCCTTCGTCGACCGTGGCGAGGCCAGCACCGACCCAGCGTTGATCCGTACCAAGGCCGATCTCATCCCCGCCGCGGTCAACCCCCTGCGGGTCATCGACATCGTGGGGCTGGACAAACAGGCCGACGGCGGCACCCACGTCGCCACCACCGCCGAAGTGGGACGCGTGCGCGTCACCAAGACCGAGTCCAAGGGCCGAGCCAACAAGCGGATCCGCCTCGCCGTCGACGATCCGACGCCGGCCGCCTGACGAGCCGTCGGTTGACGCTACGCGGTCATTCGCCGCGTTCGGTTACGCTGCGCCACGACGGGGGATAGGGCGATCCCACAACGTTTCTGGAGGAGACTTGACCATGTATCTCGCGCAGGTAGACGTCGGGCAGTCGGTGCAGGGGGCGTTCAGCTCGGTGCTGGAGTTCTTGCCGAAGCTGGTCGGGTTCCTGCTGATCCTGTTGATCGGCTACTTCGTCGCCAAGGCCATCGCCAGCGTCTTGGACAAGGTGCTGGACCGGGTCGGGTTTGACCGGGCCGTCGAGCGTGGCGGGGTGAAAAAGGCGCTGTCCAAGTCGTCGTATGACGCCTCTGGACTGCTGTCCAAGATCGTGTTCTACGCCTTGATGCTGTTCGTGTTGCAGCTGGCGTTCGGGGTGTTCCCGGCCAACCCGATCTCGGACTTGATCACCGCGGTGATCGCCTATCTGCCGAAGATCTTCGTGGCGAT
>JACCVM010000273.1 GCA_013698135.1 Euzebyaceae bacterium
GCTCAAGCCGATCGTCCGCCTTGACGATCGCCGCCCTGTCGATGTCATCCGGGCAGGCCAGTATCGGCGTGTTTCACGGCTGGTCGCTTCGCTCGAGGGCACGCCCGTCTCATAGGCTCGTGCATGCACGAGTCTTGGCGTTAGGTGTCCGGACTCGATGTCGATGCCGGCACGGTCCGCGATGTGTTCGTGCGGCATATCCCTCACGGCGCGGACCCGCTGCATCAGCCTTCGCATCCGGCGGACGGGCGCTGGCAGCGCGGCCGCTTGATCGAGGCTTGGTACTTCGCCGACGAACCCGGCACGGCATGGGCGGAGTGGTATCGCGCGCTGGCCGGGACGGGCGTCTCGCCGGTCCACACGCTGCCTCGAGACCTGTGGCGTTGGCGCATCGACCTTGATCGTGTCGCGCTGCTGGACAGCGACGAGCGTCTCGCGCGCACCGGGCTTGCTGCGCCACTTCCCGCGAGCGCCCAATGGCCGGCCTTTCAGGCCGTCGGTGAGGCTCTGCATAGCGAGGGCTTCGCCGCGCTGCTCGTCGCGTCCGCCGCGCGGCCAGAGCACCGCAACCTCGTGGTCTTTCGCCCACAGCGACTGGTAGCCGGATGCACGCCGCAGCCACCCCCGATGAAGATCGACGTCGCGCCTCCCGTGCCGAGAGGACTGCGCACCTGATGCGCAGTGCCGGAGGACGTCGTGATCACCACCATGCCGGCCTCGGCGGCAAGTCCACGAATCGATGTGGTGACCTCAGCGACCGTGACGAGAGCGCGCGTTTCGAGCACCGCGGACCGCGTCAAGACCAAGACGGGCCGCTTCTTGGCACCGACCTGCGCAATCCAGATCTCGCCGCGCGTCACTCCTGGCTCCACGCTTCGGCTTCGCTCCAGAACGGGTCGCGCCGCTCAGGGTGTCGTTCGTACGCGGATCGGTCCGACTGCGCGAGGGCTGCGTGCACGGCCGTCGAGACTCCCTCACGCGCGGCCGCCGAGATGTTGATCCCGAGCTGGCGGGCACGTTCCGCCAGCTCGTCGTCGAGCGTGAACGTCGTGCGGGTCGAAGCCATACTCTCATGCTAGCAGGAAGTGAGGGCACGGTTCGGTTCGAGCCTTGAGCGAAGTTCCCCCCGTCGTCGGGGGCCATGCGGCGGCGGGCTTCGAGGGTGCGCTCGTCGCAGCGCTGGCGCCGTAGCGGCCGAGCATCTGGCGACTCCGCCCGCCGGCCAGGCGCATGAGGTTGCCTTCGTTGCCGCCCTCGCTGAGCCGTGAGTGCGCGAAGGTGTGGCGGAACTGATGCGCGTGCAGGTTGTCCACCACGACCTCGCGACCGCCGCGTTGAAGCACCTGGGCGACGCCGTTGTCGGTCATCGGACCGTGGCCCCGCTCCCCCAGTCGCAGGGCGGACTCGCGGGCACGCGGGTGGCGCCGGGGCATGCGCAGACAGCGGGTCGAGGTCATCCACCGTGAGGTTCGCGAGCTCAACCAGCCGCATGCCGGTGTCGAGGAACAAGCGGATGCTCGCGTTGTCACCGCTCGGTGAATCCGCGCCCCCCGCACGCACCCGAGCAGCCGACGAGCCTCGTCGACGTCGACCACTGCGATGGGCGCCTCCGGCCGCTTCATGTGCTCGATCGGCAAGCGGGCCATCTCCTCCTCGCCGACGAGCCAGCCGAAGAACTGCTTGACGCGCGGAGACGGTGGCCGGCTTGCGGGCCGCCAGCTCGGCCAGGAACTCCTCGATGTGCGCTCGGCGTGGCTCGGCCGCCGCACTACTGCGCGCGTAAACGGGTACCGCCTCCTTGACGCGACTACGAGGAGGTGGACGCTATGGCAGTGCTCGAGTTTCAGGACCTGCCGCTCGCCGACCGGGATCATGAATGGGAAGGCGACGAGGCGAATAAGCGGGTGCGCCGCTGGGCCGACGCTGAGGAAGACCCCAACGACAAGTACCGCAAGGCGTTCGTGTGGTACGAGCCCGACGACTCCGACAAGTTCAAGGGCTACAAGTTCCAGATCGCCGACGTCGTGGACGGCAACCTCAAGGCCGTTCCGCACGCCGTCTTCAACGCGGCGGCGGTGATGCAAGGAGCCCGCGGAGGCGCGAACCTGCCGCGCAACGACATCGCCGACGTGAAGAAGCACCTCGGGCGCTACTACGACAAGCTCGGGGACACCCCGCCCTGGGACCAGGACTGAGCGCGAGCCCCGGTCCGCTGCTCTACCGCGAGGGCGTCCAGTGCTGCCCGACTCTCGTCTCGACGCCACCGAGATCGCTGCTGGCGGCGGACCGTCGCGCCGCTGCCGACGTCCGCTGACGTGACGGCCGCGGTCGGTGCCGCCTCGGTGGAGGTCTTCTCAAGCCGAGGGTGGACGCGCGAGCGGTGGGGCTGCCGCACAGGACGGGCTCGTCGAGCGCGGATGGGTGGACCATCGTGGCGCTGCGACGAGCCAGGGCGTCGCTGGCCGCGAACAGAGCGAGCAGCGCACCGACGAGCTCGCCCGCGTCGCGGCAGCAGCTCGGAGCCCAGTGTTCGGTGCCATGGAAAGCGACGAGGAAGTCGGCCATGACGAGGCCGAGCGGAGCGCATGAACGTCGCCTGCGGGCAGCGGTAGGCATGACGAAGGCCCAGGAAACCGGCTCTCACGTGGGCCGTTGCGCAGAGCGGGTGAGGGGAATCGAACCCCCGTTGCAGCTTGGGAATCTGGTCGGCCCCGTGCCCCCGGGGTGGCAGCAAGTGGTCGTGCACCCCATCTGACCAGCGCCTTTGCGGACAATGCGTGCCGCGGCGGCAGGTGTCGTGCCGGTGGGTGTCCCGGCGTTTGCGAGCAGCGTGCGAGCAGGCGGCAGGCCTCTCGCTGCCCCGCCGCCTCCCGCCTTTCGACCTAATAGTCTAGTCGTCCATATCACCGTGTGCCAGCCGGTGCCGCGAGGCAGCCGTGAGCGGGCGCCTCGTGGACGGTTCCTCGCAGCCCGGCGAGGCGCGGCAAGCCCGCGACGTGATGGCGTTCGGCCAGGAGATTGGGCGCGTGCTGTCCGACGGTTGCGTCGTCGGGCGGACCGAGCCGTTCGCGAAGGTCTTCCCGTCCAGCCGTCGTC
>JACCVM010000004.1 GCA_013698135.1 Euzebyaceae bacterium
GTTGCAGGAACTCCCAGGTCGCGGACACCACTTCGTTGGGGTCGTCGACACCGATGTGACAGCGCCACACCACCTTGGCGCCGACCGAGCGGGCGGCGTCGACCATGCCGGCCGTCTGCGGGTCGTGAAGCAGGACGACGTCACCCGGCCGGATCTGGGCCAGCAGCTCCTCGGCGTTGGCGGCGGTGACCTCGGCGTAGTGGTCGCGTTCGGCATCCCCCAGCGGCCCGGTGTCCACGCCGTGCAGGCCGTTGTGCAACCGCTTGGTGATCGCGTAGAAGGCGGGATCGCCCTTGATGACCAGCCAGCGCGTGTCGACCCCGGCTCCTCGGGCGTACGGCAGCAGGGCGGCCAGCATCTCGGCGACGCCGCCCCCGGTGGCGGTGGAGTTGACGTTCCATACCGTGCGTCCCGCGAAGATGTCGCGGCTGGTGGAGATCAGCGAGCGCAGCTGGCCAATGCGATCAGCTCCGATCAGGGGGGTGAAGCGCTCGAGGTCGGAGACGCCGACGGGAACCTCTTGCAGATGCACCACGACTCCGAGGGTCAGGCGTTGGCCGCCTTGGCGTGGCCGGCGGCACGGCGCCGGCCGGCACCGTCGAGGACGACCTTGCGCAGCCGGACCGAAGATGGGGTGACCTCGGCGCACTCGTCGATGCGGATGAACTCCAGGGCCTGCTCCAGCGACAGCGCCCGCGGTGGGATGAGCCGCACGAGCTCGTCGCCGGTCGACGACCGCACGTTGGTCATCTTCTTTTCCTTCGTGGGGTTGACGTCCATGTCCTCCCCGCGGGCGTTCTCGCCCACGATCATGCCCTCGTAGACCTCGACGCCCGGTCCGACGAACAAGGTTCCACGTTCCTGCAGGTTGAGCAGGGCGTAGCCGGTCGTCGGACCCGTGCGGTCGGCCACCAGGCTGCCGCTGGGGCGGGTGCGCAGCTCGCCGTGCCAGGGCTCGTAGCGGTCGAAAACATGATGCAAGATGCCGGTGCCGCGCGACTCGGTGAGAAACTCGGTGCGAAAGCCGATCAGCGCACGCGCCGGCACCAGATACTCCATCCGCGCCCAGCCGGCGCCGTGGTTGACCATCTGCTCCAGGCGCCCTTTGCGCAGGCCGAGCAGCTGCGTGACAACGCCGACGTACTCCTCGGGCACGTCGATGGCCAGACGCTCCACCGGCTCGTGCACCTTGCCGTTCACCTCGCGGGTGACCACCTGCGGCTTTCCCACCGTCAACTCGAAGCCCTCACGGCGCATCATCTCGACCAGCACGGCCAGCTGCAGCTCGCCGCGACCCTGCACCTCCCAGGTGTCGGGACGCTCGGTGTCCAACACCCGCACCGACACGTTGCCGACGAGCTCGGCGTCCAGCCGCGCGCGCAGCAGCCGAGCGGTCAGCTTGTCGCCATCCCTGCCGTTCAGCGGCGAGGTGTTGATGCCGATGGTCATGCCCAGGCTCGGCTCGTCAACGTGCAGCACCGGAAGCGGCCGCGGGTCGTCCGGGTCCGATAGGGTCTCGCCGATGGTGACCTCGTCGAGTCCGGCGATGGCGATGATCTCGCCTGGTCCGGCCCGGTCCACGTCGACCCTGCGGACGTCCTCGGTGACCGACAGTTGGGTCAGCTTGACCCGCTCGACGGTGCCGTTCGCCCGGCACCAGGCGATCGGCTTGCCCCGCTCGAGCCAACCATGGTGGATGCGGGCCAGGGCCAGACGGCCCAGATAGGGCGACGCGTCGAGGTTGGTGACCAGCGCCTGCAACGGGTGGCCCTCGTCATAGGTGGGGGCGGGAATGGAGGCCAACAGCGTGGTGAACAGCGGTTTGAGGTCACCGTCGCGCATGCCGCCCGCCACCTGGGCGGGATCCACCTCGGTGGCGGCGACGCCTGCCTTGGCGTTGGCGTAGACGATGGGAAAGTCGATCTGCTCCTCAGTGGCGTCCAGGTCCAAGAACAGCTCGTAGACCTCGTCGACGACCTCGGCGATCCGCGCGTCGGGACGGTCGACCTTGTTGATGACCAGGATGATCGGCAGCTTGGCTTCCAGCGCCTTTCGTAGCACGAAGCGGGTCTGGGGCAGCGGGCCCTCGCTGGCGTCGACCAGCAGCAGGACGCCGTCCACCATCGTCAGGCCGCGTTCCACCTCGCCACCGAAGTCGGCGTGACCGGGCGTGTCGATGATGTTGATCTTGACGTCGCCGTAGCGCACGGCGGTGTTCTTGGCCAGGATCGTGATGCCCTTCTCACGCTCGAGGTCCATCGAGTCGAGCACCCGGACGTTGACGTCCTGGTTGGCGCGGAAGGCACCCGTCTGCCACAGCATGGCGTCGACCAGCGTGGTCTTGCCGTGGTCGACGTGGGCGACGATCGCCACGTTGCGCAGGTCGGTACGGGTAGGCATGCGGGGAAGAACTCCGTTGTGCGGGGGATTGACGGCCAGTGTACCGGCGCGCCCGCCGCCCCTGGATCCCGCGACTTGTCAACGCACGCGCGACAAAGTCGCGGCACCCCGGAGTTTCCGTCCGTACGTCGGGCAGGATGCGCGCGTGCACACCCGAGGTCGCGCCGTCGCCGTCGGGCTGCTGGTCGCCGGGGCCGCGGCCGCGGCCTTGCTGCACTGGTGGGCGGAGTTCTCCTTTCCGCTGGCGTGGGTCGACGAGGCACACTTCCTGGCGCCGGCTCGCAGCTTGATCACCAGGGGCACCCTGGCCGCCCCCCAGATCGGCGCCGCGCAGGGCATCTTCTGGCTGCCAGACGGCTACTCGGTGCTGGTCGCGCCCCTTGCGGGTTCGGTGACGGCCGTGCGGGCGCTGAGCCTGGTTGCCGCCGTGGCGTTCGCGGCGGGCCTGGTGCTCGCCGTGGACAGAGCCGGCGTGGTGTGGGTCGCTGCCGCCGCGGCGGCGTGGCTGGTGGCCCCGCGCGTGGTGCTGATGAGCAACGTGGCTCGCATGGAGGCGCCGGTGCTGGCGCTGGCGGGCGTCGCGCTGTTGTTCATCGGACGCCGGCGCTGGGTGGCCGCCCTGGCGGTGGCAGCGCTGGCTCCGCTGGTGCATCCGGTTGGCGTCGTCGTGTTGGCTGCGGTCGCCGCCTGCGCGGCGTGGTTCCGCCACGGTCATCGCGGACGCTGGGACTGGTTCCTGCTGGGTGGGGTGGGCGTCGCCTGGGCCGCCGAGGCCGCGTGGTTCGCCTGGCACGCCGACCTGGTGTCGCAGCACCTGGCGTTCCAGCTGCAGCGCAAAGCTGGCCGCCCGCCGTCGCTGCCCTGGACCCGCGCGCTGCTGTTGGCGTTGGCGGTAGGAGGCGGGCTGGAGGCGGCCCGTCGGCGGCGTGAAGCCTCCGCCGGGGCGCCGGTGGCGGCCACGTGCCTGCTGATGGCCGCGGGCTTCGTCGTCGTCACGGCCGTCGGCAACGAGCTGTGGTACGAGGTGCTCGGCGGTGCCACGGCCGGGCTGCTGCTGGCCGCTGGCGCGGTGTTGCTGTTGCCGTTGGGGCGGTTGCGGACGGGGGGAGCGGCTCTGGCGGGCGTTGCCGGTGGGGCGTTGGCGGCAGCCGGCATCGTGGCGACGTTGACGACGCCGCTGTACGGCATGAACCCAGGTATCGGACGGACGGGGGAGTGGCAGCGATTCACCGCCGAGGCGGTGGTCGCGCTCGACCGGCTCGACCGGCAGTTGGACGCACCCGCGACGGTGGTGGTGCACCGCCTGTCCGGAATCGGACCATGGCTGTACGACCGGCAGTGGCGCCACTTGCGGGTGGTACAGCCAACGCCGGTCACCCCGGTGCCTGCCGCCGGCACCGACTACGCCCTGGCGACGCTGGACCAGCGACCCTTCACGCGCGCCGTGGTGGAGGCCGAGCTGCCGGCAGGCGAGCCGGTCGCGGCCCTCCGCTCCGACCAGGGCAGCTTCGAACTGCGGGTGTACCGGGGGGCGTTCCGCGGCCCATGAGGCGGCGAGCCCGGGCCCTGGCTGCGGTCAGGGCCGCCCGGGTCGGTCATGGCGGCCGGTGCCGCCACCGAGCGCCTCGTCGCGCAGCGACAGGGCACAAGCGGTGCCCGCCAGGGCGCCACCGGCGGCCGCAGCCTGGACGTACTGGATACCAGGGGTCACGTCGCCGGCGGCATACACACCCGGCACGCTGGTCCGCCCCTCGTCATCGACGATGATGCAGCCCTCGGCAACCACCTCGCAGCCCAGGTCCCGCGCCAGCTGCTTGCGTGGCCGGTGCGCGATCGAGAAGAAGGCGAAGGCACACGCCAACAGTCCGCCGTCGCGCAGCCGGACGGCCTCCAAGGTGCCGGGCTCGCCGCACAGCTCGACGACCTCGTCGGTGAGCACCGCCACCCCCAGGTCACCGAGGTGCCGGCGATGTTCCGAGTCGCCTTCGAATCGGCGCCCGTCGGTGACCACGGTCACCGACGACGCCCACTCCAGCAGTCCGGCCGCGAAGCCTGTGACGTCCGCACTCCAGCCGACCACGACCACCGGTCGATCCCGTGTCTCGTAGCCGTCGCAGCTGGGGCAGTGGAAGACCGATCGGCCGTAGTGGTCGAAGAACCCGGCGACAGACGGGAACTGGTCGGCGACGCCGGTGGCCAGCACCAGCCGCCTGGACGTCAGGGGACCCGCCTGCTGGAGCTGCACGGTGAAGGTGTCGCCATTGGCGGCCGCCGACAGCGCGCGGTCGCCGATGATGCGTACCGACCCGTAGCGGGCGAGGTCTCGGTGGGCGGCGGTGCGCAGCTCGTCCGGCGAGCCGGGATCACTGCCGAGATAGCCGTGGCTGGCACGCACCCACCGATTCCGGTACTCCCCGCTGTCCACCACGACGGCTGAGCGACGATGGCGGGCCAGCCACGTGGCGGCGCTCAAGCCCGCAGGGCCTCCCCCGATGATGGTGGCGTCGCTGTCGATCCGCATGGTGGCGTTCTACCC
>JACCVM010000007.1 GCA_013698135.1 Euzebyaceae bacterium
TCGCGAAGGCGGGGACCGGCAGCCCCAGCGCATTGAGGCGCTCGCGCTGGTGGCGCTTGTCCTGGGCGAAGCGCTTGCTCGCCGGCGCCGGACGCAGCACATGGCCCTCGCCGGCGAGGACCTCCAGATGCTCGGGCGCGACCAGCTCGTGGTCGAAGGTGACCACGTCCACGCCCTTGGCGAACGCCAGCAGATCGTCAAGCCTGCGGTGGTCGCCGATCGTGACCCTGCGAGCCTCCTGCGCGGCGCTGTCGCTATCGGCCTCGGCCAGCAGGTGCAGCTTGATGCCCAGTGCGGTCGCCGGCGCCAGGCTCATCCTCGCCAGCTGCCCCGCTCCGACCATCCCCACCCGCGCCGCCACGATCACCCCTGCCCTGCGCTGCCCGAGCCGACGTCGAAACCGTAGTCCACGCGCCGTGGTGGACGAACCGCAGCCTGATATGTGCCGCCGCGGGCCGGGTGCGCCTGCGGACACATCGGTCCGCTCCCGCACCCGCTCGTCACAGCGCCTCGAGGCGCTCGCGCACCACCCCGTGGTGGTCCAGGAAACGCTGCGGGTCGAAAGCGTCGGCGGGCACGTCCACGCCCTCGGCGGCCAGCGTGTCGCGGAACGGCTCGCCCGTCTCCCACGCTCGCATTGCCGCGGCCTGCACCAGCTTGTACGCCTCGTCGCGGGCCATGCCGTCGGAGACCAGAGCCAGCAGCACCTGCGACGAGTAGACCAACCCGCCGGTGGCCTCCAGGTTGGCCCGCATGCGCTCGGCGTCCACGGTCAGCCCCCTGATCACGCGGGTGGCCAAGTGCAGCTGGTAGTCGGCGGTGATGAGCGCGTCAGGAAGGATCACCCGCTCCACCGAGGAATGGCTGATGTCGCGCTCATGCCACAGGGCCACGTCCTCCAGCGCCGCGCCGGCGTTGGCCCGCAGCAGCCTGGCCAGCCCGCAGATGCGCTCGGCGGTGATGGGATTGCGCTTGTGGGGCATCGCCGAGGACCCCTTCTGCCCCCGGGCGAACGGTTCCTCGACCTCGCGAACCTCGCTGCGCTGCAGATGGCGGATCTCCACGCCGATCTGTTCGACCGACGCGCCGAGGGTGGCCAGCGCGGTCAGCAGCTGCGCGTGGCGGTCACGCGCGACGACCTGGGTCGCGACAGGTTCGATGGCCAAGCCGAGGAGGCGGCAGACATAGGCCTCGACGGCCGGGTCGACGTTGCTGTAGGTGCCGACGGCTCCGGAGATCGACCCGACGGCGACGGCCTCGCGGGCCGCCCGCAGCCTGGTGCGGCCGCGATCCACCGCGAACGCGAACTGCGCCAACTTGTGCCCGAAGGTGGTCGGTTCGGCCTGCACACCATGGGTCCGCCCGACGCACACGGTGTCCCAGTGCTCCAGCGCCCGGGACTTAAGGGCGGCCACCAACCCGTCGGCCTGGCCCAGGACAAGATCGGTGGCGCGGGCGAGCGTCACCCCCAGCGCGGTGTCCAGCAAGTCCGAGGAGGTCATCCCGTAGTGCACCCAGCGGCCGGGGTTGCTGCCGTCGGGGTCCGGGATCGTCTCGACGAACGCCGTCAGGAAGGCGATGACATCGTGGTTGGTCTCGGCTTCGATCTCGGCGCAGCGCCGTGGCGTCGGGGGGGTGCCGGCGCGGATGGCGTCGAGGTCGGCCGGCGGCACGACGCCGAGCTCGGCATGGGCCTCGCAGGCCAGGACCTCGACCTGCACCCAGGTAGCGAGCTTGGCCTCGTCGGTCCACAGCGCGCCCATCTCGGGCAGCGTGTAGCGGGGGATCATGGCGGCAGCATGCCACGGGGTCCCGCCGTCAGTTGGCGAGTAGCGCTCCCTCCATCGCCAGCAGCCAGCGCTTGCGTTCCACGCCGGCGCCGTACCCCACCAGTGCCCCGTTCGCGCCGATCACCCGGTGACACGGCACCACGATCGAAATGGGGTTACGCCCGTTGGCCAGCCCGACCGCCCGTGAAGCGTTGGGGTTGCCCACACGTTCGGCCAGTTGGCGGTAGCTGACGGTCGTGCCGTACGGGATCTCGGCCAGCGCCCGCCACACCCGCAGCTGGAACGGGGTGCCGCGCGGCGCCAAGTCGAGATTGAAGGTGTGGAGCGCGCCGGCGAAGTAGGCGGTCAGCTGTTCACGCGCATCCCTGAAGCGATCATCGTCACGGCGCCAGCGCACGTCAATCTCAGCTGCACCCTTGTGCGGCGGCAGGTACAGCCCGGACAAGCTGCCGTCCTCGCCGGTCAGCAGCAGGTCGCCCAGTGGGCTGGCCAGGGTCGTGTACGCGGTGGTCGCCGTCTTCATCGGGTGCTCCTTGGGATCGTCGTGGCAAGGCTGCGCCACAGGTGGAAGTTGGCGTATGCCCGCCAGGGCCGCCAGCGCTGTGCGGTCGTCGCCGCCCCGGGGGGTGAGCCGTCGTGGCCGATAGCGGCCAGCGCGTGACGCACACCGAGGTCGGTCGCCAGGAACGCATCCGGGTCGCCGAGGGCCCGCATGCTGACATAGGCCGCTGTCCACGGCCCGATGCCCGGCAGCGCTAGCAGGCGACGCTGGGTGTCCTCGCGGTCCGCGCCGGGGTCGAGCGCAACATCGCCTGAAGCCAATGCCCCCGCCAGCGTCACCAGCGCGCGCCGGCGGGAGGCTGGCATAGGCAGGTCGGCCGGATCGGCCTCGGCGAGGGCAGCGGGTTCCGGGAACAGGTGCGTCAGTCTGCCACTGGGGGTGGTCAGGGGCTTGCCGTAACGCGTAACGAGCCGGCCCGCGACCGTGCGGGCGGCGGCCACCGACACCTGTTGACCGAGGACCGCACGGACGGCCAGCTCGGCGCCATCCACGGAGCCCGGCACTCGCTGGCCGGGGTTGACCCGAGCCAGCGGTCCCATCAGCGGATCGGACGTGAGTACCGCGTTGACGGCCTCGGGATCGGCGTCGAGGTCGAGCAAGCGGCGGCAGCGCTGCACCGCGGCCGTCAGGTCACGCGGATCGGTCAGATCCAGCACGCAGCGCACATGG
>JACCVM010000013.1 GCA_013698135.1 Euzebyaceae bacterium
GTCGACTTCTCCGCGCGGACCCCGAGCGGGCCCGGCATGCGTCGGTACGGGGACTCCTGGGGGGTCGAGCTGCTGCACCGCCTGCTGGCGATCCTGTACGACGAGGCCAAGCGCACCAAGCACGACGCGTTGGTGATGACCCACACGCCCAACCCGCACTTCGCCGACGTGACGGACATGATCCGCCTCAACGACGTCAACCTTCGCGCACCGGTGGTGCCGCAGATGACCATCGCGCCCGCGTGGCCGCCGCCGCCTGCCCGCAACTGTTGGTCGACACCGACAACTGGCCCATGGCCGACCCGGAGTCCTTTCGCGAGTACGTGGGTGTCCAGCCTCGGCTGGGCGTGCCCTCGCTGTACTACGCCACCCACGTCGACCGCTTCCCACCCTGGACCAAGGAACGCACGCACGTTGGCTGGGAGCACTACCTGCAGCTGATGGCGGAGGCGGGCTTCCCCATCCACGAATCCGTGGCTTCACACGAGGAGATGACCGCGCAGGACTACACCGCCGTCCGCGAGGCTTGGCACGCGGCGCGCTCACGAGACCAGGATGCGTGACCCGCTGCCGTCGGCGTCCACGCTGAACGACCTGCTGCCCGAGGCCCAGCGCCACGGCTACGCCGTCCCCGCCTTCTCCGCCCGTTACCTGGCGTGCGTGCGGCCTCTCGTCGAGGCGGCGCTGGAACGGCGTGCCCCGTTCATCCTCGAGATCAGCCAGCGTGAGCTCGGGTGGTTCGACCTGACGCCCGAGGCCTTCCGCGACGAAGTGGGTCGGGTCGTCAGCGACCTCGAGGTCGACCTGCCCTTCGCGCTGCACCTGGACCACACCTTCGCCGAGCCACTCGTCGTCGAGGCGATGGACGCCGGCTTCACGTCGGTGATGATCGACGCGTCCGCCGAGCCGTTCGACGTCAACGTCGCCCGCACCCGCGCCCTCGTCGAGGAGGCGCACGGCCGGGGAGTCAGCGTCGAAGCCGAGCTTGGCCGCCTCACCACCACCGACCGAATGGAGGCCGAGGGCGGCGCCGCCGCCTACACCGACCCCGAGGAGGCCAGGCAGTTCGTCGACGGCAGCGGCTGTGACGCGCTGGCCGTGTCGGTCGGCACCGCGCACGGCGTCTACCCCCCGGCTGGGCCGACGATCGACTTCGCGCGCCTGACTGCGATCCGCAGGGCGGTGGGTTCCACGCCGATCGTGTTGCACGGCGGATCGGGGCTCCCGGCGGACCTTGTCGCCCGCGCCGTGCGCCTGCCCGGCGGCGGCATCTCCAAGATGAACATCGCCACCGACTTCGAGCAGGCGTTGCTGGGCGCCATGGACCACGGGGAGCGGATGACGTCGGCGGCGCTGGACGCCGTCGACCCCGACGTGCGCGCACGAGGCCTGGCGGCGGTGCGGACCGTCGCCGTGAACAAGATCGAGCTGTTGCTCGCCGCCGGACGAGCGTGACAAGCCGCAGCCAGATCCCGACAAAACCATATAATCCGGTCTTGACATGGCGTATCCGCTGTGGCCTGCTGGCATGACAACGTTGTCTTATCGCGCCCGCAGGAGTGTGAAGTAGGCATCCGACCGACGATGCGAGACGTCGCCGCAGCCGCCGACGTCAGTCTGAAGACGGTGTCGCGCGTGGTGAACCGCGAGCGGGGGGTCGGGCCGGAGACCGTCACCAGGGTGACCGACACGATCGAGCGGCTCGGCTTCCGGCGCAACGACCTGGCCCGCAGCCTGCGGCCAGGCCAGCGCACCACCACCATCGGGCTGGTCGTCGGCGACGTCGGCAATCCCTTCTTCTCCGGCATCGCGCGCGCCGTCGAGCAGGTGGCACGCGACGAGGGCCACCTGGTCATCAGCGGAAGCAGCGACGAGGACCCCGAGCACGAGCGTGAGCTGATCGCCACGCTGTGCATGCGTCGGGTCGACGGGATCCTGCTGGTGCCCGCGGGGCGCGACCAGAGCTACCTCCTGCCCGAGATCGCGCTCGGCACCGCCGTGGTGTTTCTCGACCGGCCGCCGGGCGGCATGTCGGCCGATGCCGTCGTGCTCGACAACGTCGGGGGTGCTCGCCGCGGCGTCGAGCACCTGCTGGCGCGGGGCCACCGGCGCATCGGCCTCCTGCGCGACAGCGGCACCGTCTTGACCGCTCAGCAGCGGACCAGCGGCTACCGCGCCGCCCTGGCCGGCGCCGGCATCCAGGTCGACGAGCGTCTGCTGTGCAGCGGACTGCACGACGCCGGTGACGCTTCCCGCGCGACGCGCGAGCTGCTGGCGTTGGCCGATCCGCCGACCGCGCTGTTCGCGGTCAACAACCGCATGAGCCTCGGCGCGCTGCGCGCACTGCGCGACTCCAACCACTCGGTGGCGCTGGTCGGCTTCGACGACCTTGAGCTGGCCGACATGTTGACCACACCCATCACCGTGGTCGCCCACGACCCCGCCGCGATGGGCGTCACCGCCGCCAGGCTGCTGTTTCGCAGGCTCGCCGGCGACACGAGACCACAGCAGCGGGTCGTCCTGCCCACAACCCTCGTCCGCCGCGGCTCCGGCGAGGTGACGCCGTGAAGCCGTTGTTCCTGCCCGCCAACCGACCGCCGCGCTTCTTCCGCGGCGGAGTGGGGATCGCCCGACTGCGCGGTCTCGACGTGAGCGACGACCACCTGCCCGAAGACTGGGTGGCGTCGACCACGACGATCTTCGCCGATCCTGTCGCCGGGCTGACCCGTCTGCCCGACGGGCGCTGGTTGACCGACGCCATCGCCGCGGACCCGGAGGGATGGCTCGGCGCCGCCCACGCGGATCACTACGGGGCCGACCCCGCGCTTCTGGTCAAGCTGCTGGACGCCGGTCAGCGGCTGCCGGTGCACTGCCACCCCGATCGCGACTTCGCGCGGCGGCACCTGGACTGCCGCTACGGCAAGACCGAGGCCTGGGTGGTGGCGGAGACCTGCGTCGACGAGCCGGTCGTGCACCTCGGCTTCCGGACCGACGTGCAACGACCGGTGCTGGACGAATGGGTCACCACCCAGGACGCCGGCGCGATGTTGCACGCCATGAACGCCGTCCGGGTGACCGTCGGAGACACGGTGCTCGTGCCCGCCGGGCTGCCGCACGCCATCGGCGAGGGCGTGTTCGTCGTCGAGCTGCAGGAGCCCACGGACTTCTCGGTGCTGCTGGAGTGGGACGGGTTCGATCTGGACGGCAGCGTCGACGGGCATCTGAGGCTGGGCTTCGAGCTGGCACTGGCCTGCGTCGACCGCTCCGGCTGGGAAGAAGGGCGACTGTCGCAGCTGCGGACCACCCGGCCGCAAGCCGCCGACCGAGGCGGGGTTGAGGTCTTGTTCCCGGTCGGCGCGGACGCCTACTTC
>JACCVM010000018.1 GCA_013698135.1 Euzebyaceae bacterium
TTCGGTGCGCAGTCCCGTGACCTCGGCCCGGGACGTGCCCGTCGAGCCGGAGGACGCCACGCGCCAGGCCACGCGGGCAGCCAGGTCCCAGTCCGCCAGCGACCGGGACGACCCGGACGGTCTCAGCTCAACGGCGACGGCGTTTGCTCCTGCGCTCCTGGGCGAAGCGCGGCTGCCAGATCAGGTAGGCGAAGAGCAACGCGACCGCGGCCAGCACGCCGACCGCGAACAGGGGGACGTTGAAGAACTGGAAGAACGGCGGTGGCGCCGCCTCGTCGGGCGCCGGCAGGAACTCCCGCGAAACCTCGTTCTGCGTCCCGATCTCGTTGATGCCGGGGGCAGGGCCCTCGGGTTCTTCGGCGGCGCCCTCGGTGGCCTCGACGGCCATCGCCGGCACGGCGAGCACCGAGCCCATCAGCACGGCCAGTACGACCACGCCCAGCAGGCGCTTGCACATCAACCGATCCTTGCCTCGCGTTTCCCCAGCAACCAACTCGCGCGGCAGTGTAGCGCCCGGTGGCCACCGGCCTGCCCGGCCGGCTCAGGTGTGGCCGTCGGGCTCGGGTGCGCGACCCGGCTGGCGTCGGGCGTCAGTGCGCCGGCGGCTGCGCCGCGGCGGCCTCGACGATGCGCTCGGCTTCCTGCTCGACCATGGCGTCGGCCACCGCCGTGTGGAGCCGGCGGGTGAGCGTGCGCACCGCCGCGCGTTGCTCGTCGACGGCGTGCACGGCCGCCTCTGCATCGTCGTGTTGCAGCAGCGCGCTGACCAGCGTCAGGTCGAGCGCCGCGGCGCGGCGATAGTCACCGGCGCAGACGGCGACTTCACCGGCCAGGCGGCGGGCGCTCGGGGTGGCCGGGGTGGGTTGGGGCGTCGGCTCTGTGCTCACGCTGCCTACTTCGACACGCGGGCCGACGCCTCCTGCCGCCTGAGAAAGGCAAACCTTGCCCGTCTCGCCGTATCGTGTACGGCGAGGGGTCACCACAACGGTCACGGACCGCTGTCGCAGGGAGCCAGCCATGAGTACGCCCGAGTCGCGAGAACCCGAGGTCGACCACGCCGAGGTCAACCGCCGCGAGCAGCGAGACACCGAGCCGGAGGGCCCGAGCAGCCGCACCGGGGGCCCGCTGACCTGGATCTGGGCCGCCGTGGCGGTGCTGCTGGTGCTGTGGGTGGTGGTGGCCAGCGGCTGGGTGCTGTAGCCCCGCTCGGCCGGCGCTGCCCCCCATCCCGTACCAGCGGCTGGGTGCGCAAGCGGGCACAGCTGTCCGCAACGGCACCCGCCCACTGCAGTCGCCCCCTTGACCGCGGCGACCCAGCCGGGTTCGATGGTGGCCGTCGGCAAGGAGTGTGCTACTTGCAAACAGTGCCTGTCCGGAACAGCGGGACCGTCGTGGACGGCCCGACGCTGTTCGCGCGGTACGCCTACCCGCCGAACCAGCGCGGGTACTGCGGCCCAGCCGACCATCAGTCGTTGCTGGAATACGGGGCGGCGCGCGTCGTCGATCCCGGCTTGGAGCAGCTGGCGCGAGGTTTCGCCGGCGCATGGCCGTACCTGACGTTCATCGCCTCGGCGGTTGGCATCGGTGATCCGCTCGATCGTCGAGTGGTCAGCGGCTACTGGCTTGGGACTCGGCTGCTGGACCGCATCGACATGGCGGTGTTCGGCAACGCCTTGCAGGACCGCTTCCGCCCCAAGACCGGGTCGTCGTGGCCGTTCCTGGCCGAGTCGATCCCGGCGGGAGCCGTTCCCAGCCACAGCTTCCACGTCTTCGAGGTCTATCCCTGGGTGGGCCTGCTGGAGTCCTACCGTGGCGGCCATCCGCTGCATATCCTCGACCGCTGCCGGATCCGCTGGGGCGAGGTGGTGACGACCTGCGGCGACCAGGTGGTGGTGCGCTCCCAACCGCTGGAGTGGGACGGTGCCGTCCTGCGCCTCGGTCCCGCGGTGGAAGAGACCGCGACGCGTGCGCTGGGAGGGCTGGGCTTCGTGGACGACCTACGTCCCGGCGAGTGGGTCTCGTTGCACTGGGACTGGGTCTGTGACCGCCTTGACGCCTCGCAGCTGGCCGACCTGCGCCGATCGACGGCTCACCAGCTGCGCATCACCAACCGTACCGCCGGCCATCCGGGCCCGGCGATGACGATGGGCTGACCGTGCGACGCCGCCTTTCCGCCGCTGTGCTGCTGGGCGCCCTGACACTGACCGCCTGCGGCCAGGCCTCTACCGGAGTGGGTAGCCAACCGACGCCCGACGGCGCCGGCGCCAGTGTACGGCTGTACACCACCGTGACCCAGGAGACCGTGGACGCCGTCGTCGCCGCCTTCGCCGAGGCCGAGCCCGACACCCAGGTGGAGGTGTTCCGCGCGCCAACCGGCGAGCTCAACGCCCGCATCGCCGCCGAGCGTCGCGAGGGCGGCGTGCAGGCCGACGTGCTGTGGCTCACCGACCCTTTGTCGATGCAGCAGTACGACGCCGAAGGCCTGCTGGCCGCCTACGAGCCCGCCGAGATCGACGCCGTGCCGGCCGAGTACCGCACGGACACCTTCACCGGGACTCGACTGCTCAACCTGGTCATCGTGCACGAAGCTGGCCTTGACCCGGCGCCCCAGACCTGGCAGGACCTGGCCGACCCCGCCTACCGCGATGCGGTGGCGCTGCCAGATCCCTCCTTCGCGGGATCGGCCTTCGGGGCCCTTGGCTACTTCGCCGAGGCTGAGGGCGGCCTGGACTTCTATGCGTCCCTGGCCGACAACGGCGTGGTCCAGGTGCCTTCCCCTGGCGAGGTGACCAGCGGGGTGGCCGAAGGCCGCTTCGTGGCCGGAATGACCCTGGACGCCGACGCGCGCGCCGCCGCCGAGGCCGGGTCGCCGGTGGAGTCGGTAGTGCCTGAGTCAGGGGCCATCGCGGTCTACAGCCCCATCGCCGTGATCGAGTCGGCGGCCAACACCGAGGCCGCCGAGGCCTTCGTTGACTTCTCGCTGACGATCCCGGCGCAGGAGGCGATCGCGGGCTCCGGCTGGGAGCCGATCCGCGACGCCGTGGAATGGGAGCACGAGGCGATGCAGGTGGCGCCGGACTGGTCGGCCATCTACGACCGGCAGGACGAGCTGCTCGAGGAGTACCGGGCCATCATCGGTGGGTGATCGTGGCGGCGTAGCTCGGGCTAGCCCGGCGCTGCACGGCGCGATCGTCCTGGCGGCTGCAGGTGCGCTCCTGCTCGTTGGGTTCCCCCTTGCCGAGCTGTTCGGGGCCGCCGGCTCACAGGGCCTGGCCGCGGTGGTCGCGGCCTTCCAGGGAACCGCGGCAGCGCGTGCGATCGCCACGACGCTGGGAACGGGTGGCGTCGTCACCCTGCTGGGCGTCCTGGGCGGGACCGCCGCGGCGTTTGCCACCGAGCGAGGCGCACCGCGCGGGCGGTCCTGGCTTCGGGGTGCGGTGCTCCTACCGCTGGTCGTTCCGCCGTTCGTCGCCGCACTTAGCTGGGGGCAGGCCTACGGCCCGGCCGGCCTTGTTGACGACCTGCTCGGCCTGGAGTTGCCGGGCGTGTACGGGCTCGGCGGGGTGGTGACGGTGCTGACGGTGCACGCCGTGCCGTTGGTGTACCTCGTCGTAGCGGCCGCGCTGGCGTCGCGCGCCGAGCCGGATCTGGAACGCGCCGCGCGCAGTAGCGGAGCCAGCGCCGCGACGGCATTTCGCACGGTCACGCTGCCACTGCTGCGCCCGGCGATCGTCGCCGGCGCCGCCCTGGCCTTCGTCACCACGGTCAACGCCTTCGGGGTGCCGGCGGTGCTGGGTACGCCAGCCGGTGTCACCACCGTCACAACGCGCATCTACTCCGACCTGGTGTTCGCCGCCGACCCAGAGGCCTTCACCCGCGTCCTGGTCCTGGCGTCCGGGCTGGTGCTGCTCACCCTGTCCGTGGTCGGCGTTGCCGACGTCCGCGACGCGCTGGGAACCGGGCTGACGCGGACCGGCGCTCCCCTCGGCAGCGCCGTGCCAGCCGGATCCCGCTGGCCAGGTGCCGTGCTGTGGAGCTACGCGCTGGTCACCAGCATGCTGCCGCTGCTGGCGCTGGTGCTGGTCGGGATCACCCGTGCGCTGGGTCTGGCGCCGGTGCCGGCCAACTGGACCCTCGGTCACTTCCGTGCCGCTCTGGGCGGTCTGGGCGGACCGGCACTGGCCCGCAGTGTGCTGCTGGCGATTGCGGCGGCCACCACCGTGCTCCTGCTGGGGGGGTTGCTGACCGCCCTGCGACGTCAGCGTGGTGGCAAGCCGCTGGCCACCATGGCGACGCTCACCTTCGCCGTCCCCGGCTCGGCCCTGGCGGTGGCCGTCCTGCTGGCCTACGGGCCGTGGCTGCGCGACACCCTGGCGCTGATCCTCATCGCCTATCTGGCCAAATTTTGGGCGCTCGGTCACCGCACGATCGCCGGCGCCGCCGGCCGGCAGCCGCCCGAGCTCGCCTGGGCGGCCCGAGCCAGCGGGGCCGGGCCGGCTACCACGCTGCGCACCGTCACGATCCCCCTGCTGCTGCCCGCGCTGGCGGGCGCCTGGCTGGTGGTGTTCCTGTTCGGCCTGCACGAGGTGACGATGTCCAGCCTGCTGTACGGGCCGGGCAGCGAGACCCTGGCAGTGGTGATCCTCAACCTGCGCCAGCTGGGCGACGTTCCGGTGACCGCGGCGCTGGCCGTGCTGCTGACCGGCATGGTCCTGCTTGGCACCGCGCTGCTGTCGGCCGCGAGCCGGACGTCACGACGCCTCACCACCCGTCGGGACGGCGGATGACCTCGGCGCTGACCCTGCGGGAGCTGACGGTGGCCTACGGCGCGGAGCCGGTGTTGCGCGGCGTCAGCCTGCAGGTGGCACCCGACGAGGTGGTGGCCCTGCTCGGGCCCTCCGGCTGCGGAAAGAGCACCTTGCTGGCCGCGGTGGCCGGGTTCATCGAACCTCGCGAAGGCCAGGTGCTGTTGCGGGACGAGGTGATGTCCGGGCCTGGCCGCAGCGTGCCACCAGAGGACCGCGACGTCGGCGTGGTCTTCCAGCACTACGCGTTGTGGCCACACCTGACCGCCGTCGACACGGTGGCCTACCCCCTGCGCCGCCGCGGCGTCGGGGCTCGAGAGGCGCGCCGCGCGGCGACGGCGCTGCTGGCGCGGGTAGGTCTTGACGAGCTGGGAGACCGACGCCCGGCCGAGCTGTCCGGAGGGCAGCAACAACGCGTCGGGCTTGCTCGCGCCCTGGCGCGGGAGCCGTCCCTGTATCTGTTCGACGAGCCCACCGCCCACCTGGACACGGCGCTGCGGGCGTCGTTGACCGAGGAGCTCACCGAGCAGCGCCGCCAGCGTGGTGCGGCCGCGTTGTACGCCACTCACGACGCGGCGGAAGCGCTCGCGGTGGCCGACCGGGTCGTGCTGCTGCGCGAAGGTCGGGTCGCGCAGGTCGGCCGGCCGGCCGAGGTCTACGAAGAGCCAGCCGACCTGTGGTCCGCGGCGCTGACGGGCCCCGCCTCGGTGCTGGACATTCCCGCCGGCGAGGCGGTCTCCGGCAAGGTGACGCTGCGCGTGGGTGAAGAGACGGTTCGCGTGCCCGGGGGCAGCGCTGCCGGGCTGCGGCCGGCTGACGGGGCCGTGCTGGTGCGTCCCGAGTGGGCTGGGCTCGGCGGGCGACTGTCCGGAGTGGTCCGTCAAGTGCGCTACCGGGGTCCCTACACCGACTACCGCCTGCACACTGCGGCGGGCACGGTCGACGTGCGCGGTGCCGGGACCCCATCGGTGGCGGTCGGCGACGCCGTCACCTGGGACCTGCAACGGGTCTGGATCAGCGCCCGCAGCTGAAGGCAGCATTGTCGGCGCCACAG
>JACCVM010000069.1 GCA_013698135.1 Euzebyaceae bacterium
TCGTCGTCACGGGTTCGGGCGGTTTGGTCGGATCCGAGGCCGTGCGGTTCTACGCGCCTCGGACCGATGTTGTGGTTGGCATCGACAACGACCTGCGCGCCCGGTTCTTCGGGCCGGAAGCTTCGACCGGCTGGAACGTCGAGGCGCTGAAGACACGCTTCGCCAACTACCGTCACGAGACCGTCGACATCCGCGACGCCGACGCGATCGGCAGGATCTTCGCGAGCAGCTGGGCGGGTGCCGCGCCTTGGGGTGTATGACGGCGAACCGGCGATCTCGTCGCGCCGCGGCCGCCAAGTCGTGTTCAGCCGTGAGTATCCGGCGTTGAAGGGCACCTTCGGGATGGGCGCGATCGTGCTGGCCGCGCGCCCCCCAGTCATGCGACGGCTGGGCCGCGGTGTGAAGCACCAACTCGATGTCGCTGCCGTACGCAAGCACCACCGGTGCCCGCCGAGCACGTCACGGGTCTGCTTCGAGGCGATCATCCGCGCCAAGATCCAACGCGAGAAGCCGGGCACGCCCACGATCACCGGCAGCCTCGCGCGCTGGCCGTAGCGGACCGGGATGTCCACGGGCGGCTCCCACAGGTCCCACTGCGCGAGCTCACCCGGCTCATAGATCGTGCGCGCGCGCACTGGAGTCACTATTCCGGCTGATGCCCGCTGAGGACTTTCCCGGCTCTACGCAGCCAACTGGGGACGTCGCCCTCTGAGTCGCGCAGCGGGTTGAGTTTGCCAGTTGACGCCGCCGCAGTGCAGTAGGAGGCGTAGCCGGTAGTTGTGCAGGTTGGTGAACCCTCGGCCGACACGCTTGATGCGTTTGACGGCCAGGTTGACGGCTTCGGTGGGTCCGTTGCTGGCGCCGCCGGTGCGGTGGTAGTTGAGGATCTCGTGTTCCCAGCGGCGGACGGTGCCGGCGAAGCGGCGCAGCTCGGGGATGTTGCTGGTGTCAGCCCAGGCGTAGAGCAGGTCGAGCGCCTGGCGAGCTTGGTCGATGGTGGCGGCGCGATATAGGTCGCGGGTGATCTCTTTGAGTTGCCAGGCGGCGGTGACCTGCCCGTCGGGGTCGCCGACTGTCAGCGCGGCAGCCAGGCGTGCCCAGCCGCTGGTGTCGAGGTCGCCGCAGGCTTTGAGCAGCAGCTTGCGGACCCGGTACAGCGGGTCGGGTTTGCGGCCACGATGGCCCGTCTGCTGCTGTTGCACCCGGCGGCGGACGTCGTCGATGACCCGGTTGGCCAACTGCACCAGGTGGAAGTGGTCGACCACCAGCACGGCGTGGCCCAGGTGGACACCGACGGCGTTGGCGTAACCCCGATGGGGGTCCAGCGACACGATCCCGATGCGGGCCAGCCATTCAGGGGCCTGGCGGGCCAGCCAGCCCGCCACCGCGCGGGCGGTGCGATCCGCCACCACGTCCAGCAGCCGGCCGGTGGCGGTGTCCACCAGCCCCGACACGTACAAGGTGTGATGGTCGCGGTTGGCCTTGAGCCAGGCCGTCTCGTCCATCCCCAAGGCGGTCACGTCGGCCAGCCGCGCCGGGTCGTCGATCAGCGGTTGCCCGTGGCCGCGGACGGCGTCCATGATCGTGTGCCAGCCGGTGCCGTAGGCGCGGGCGACCTCGGCGACCGAGTCGCCGTCGCGGCCCACCCGCAGGCAGGCGTCACGCCGGGCACGCTCGGTCAACACCGCCCGCGGGGCGACCGCCGCGATCCGTTCGGTCCACGTCTTGGTGGCACACAGCGGCTCGCAGCAGCGCCAACGCCGCTTGCGCCAACGCAGCCGGACCGGCCGGCCGAACGCGTCGGTGTCGCGCACCAACGTCACAGCCCGGCCCTTGGACCGCGCCCGCACCCCACAGCCGCGGCACCACTCACGCGTAGCCGTGGTCTCGACCGACAGCTCGACCTCACCGTCGACCTCTGCGGCACCCAACACCCGCACGTCGCCCAATCCGAGCATGACGACGTCGGCTGGCCTACTCTGCTGTTGCACCTGATGCCTCCTCACTCGCTGGCCCTGAACAGCTGCGAGTCTCAGGGGGCATCAGGCATTTCCGGCGGAGGTCACCCCAGCCGCAATCCCCAGTTCATAGCGAAGAGCCAACTTTCCCACCCTTCCGGAACCCGGGCGTGCGACGCGGTCGTGGCGGTGATGAAGGCCGAGAAGTCCGCCCGCACCATGGCGCAGGTGGAAGGTGCGGCCAGCGCCGAGGATGCCCGTCCCTTGTTGAGAGGTGCAGTCTGGCGGCGACCACCAAGGGCTTGACCGCCTCGGGCAGTACGCGGGTGGCCGTGAACGGGTCGCTACGAGTGTCCATAGGACGGCGAACCCGGCAGGCAACTTCGGGTACCGCGACCCTCGCCAAGGACCAATACTGTCGTACTCCAACACTGACGGATTGAACGCCTCGGCGTCACCGCCAGCCCGCACGGCACCTTTCACGCCAGGTCACGGCCGAACGCCGCGGCGGCCTGCCGGTCCGACAGCCCGCCAACTCCTTGAGTACTATTACAGTGACGGTCGCTCGGCTGGCACAGAGGAGCGATCCCGCCAACGACGGTAAACCGATTCGCGAACAGATCGCCGGGTACCACCTCGCTGACCGCGACACACAAGTAAATGGCGTCCATCCATAAAGAGTTTACACTATTCAAGCTCCGCTCAGTATTGCGAGGATAGTATTGAGTAGTATACTGATCCTCCTTCATATACCTAAGGCAGCCGGAACTACCCTCCGATGGGTGCTGGAAAGCAACTACCCGGCGAGGTCGGTCCTACACTGCTACGGAAGTCGCGGCTGTGGTTGGGACCAGCTCGCCAATATGCCCGTGGCCACCAAGGCGCGTGTGTCGCTCCTGTGTAGCCATCTGCCCTTCGGCACGCATAGCCTCTTCCCTCAGTCATCACGATACATCACAATGTTGCGTGAGCCCGTAAGTCGAGCGGCGTCTGCGTATTATGCGTTCAACAGTTCCCCTGATCTTGACGGTCTTGCGAACTTCGCCGCGAACCTGAAGCACAGGAACCGAGACAACCAGCAGGTACGACAGGTCGCTAGCGTCGCGGTTGACGCACATGTTACCGATGGCGATCTCCAGGAGGCGAAACGCCGTCTGTCGAATGACTTCGTCGCTGTAGGACTGGCTGAGCGCTTTGAGCTTTCGCTAGCTTTGATGCAGAGAGTCCTGGATCTACAGCACGTGCAATATGTCAATAGGAACCTCGGCAGGCACCGTCCCTCACGTGAGCACATTAGTCCAGCGATCCTCGAGACCCTTTCCGCTGCGCATCAGTATGATCTGCAACTATACAAGTACGCCGAACGCCTTCTTGAGGAACGGGCCGAGGAGCATCAACTTGTGGACAACGATATAGGCGGCTTGTTGGCGTCACGAGGCTGGGGTCGAGCTCGTATATATGCGTCTAGGGGACTGCGCCGGCTGCGGCGCCAAAGATGAGGGAAAACGACCTCGAGGAGGAGTTGAACCGCCTTGAGCGGCGCGCCTGCTGCACCCGTGGTCAGCCGTAGGTGCCGCGAGAGCACCCGGTTCTCCTTGCGCAGCCGGGCCAGCTTCTCAAGCTCCGCGCTGCTCAGCCTGGTGCGGTCACGGCGTCGATGTCGCCGCGACGTACCCAGGCCCGCGCCGACGTCTCGGTCAGATCCAGGTCGTGGGATATCTCGGGAACCGTCTTGCCGCTGGAACGGACAAGCTCGACCGCCTCGGCTTGAACTCCCGCGAGAACGAACGGCGAGGTCGCCTCTGTTTGTTGCATGGGTCTCCATGATAAACACCCTGCCGAGGGCTACGCCCTGATCTTTGATGTCCGTCAAATCGGGTCAGGCCCACCCGTCGTTGCGGAGAGCGACTAATCAGCCGCTGTGGTCGAGAAGCATCCCTGCGCCGACCGTCCGGTTAGTCGCCTCGTCGGCGAGGATGAAGCTGCCGGTCTGGCGGTTGCGGCCGTAGCCGTCGTACAGCAGCGGCTGGGTGGTCGTGAAGTTGATGCGACCGATGTCGTTCAGGCCGAGCTGGGTGGCCGACTCGTCGCGGTGCAGGGTGTTGATGTCCAGGCGGTAGCGCAGGTCGGTGATCATCGCCCTCGCTGACCGCGTGGTGTGCTTGATGGCGTACATGCCGCGTTGCTGCAGCGGCT
>JACCVM010000073.1 GCA_013698135.1 Euzebyaceae bacterium
GCGGCGTCGAGGTGCTCGAACCCCGCCGTGGTCGTGCGCCGGTCGATGTCGGCCGGACTGATGTCGGCGGCGCGGAACGCCTCGACCCAGTAGCGGGCGTAGGAGCGGAAGGCGGCCTTGACGGTGGTGTCCAGCGACTCGGGCGCCACCACCCGGGCGAGGTTGGCGCGGACCCGTGCGCGGGTGGCAGAGGCAAGGCGGTGCTGCGCTCGCGCGGCCAGGTCGGCGCCGGCATAGGCCAGCGGTTCGGGCAGCCTGCGCGCCACCTCCCACAGCGCAGTCCAGGCGATCGCGATTCGCCGCAGGCGCCGGCCCTCCGGTCGAGGGTCTGGCGGCAGTCGCTGCGCGGCGCCAGGGTTGCGCTCGACCGCAGCCCCGGGATGGCCAGAGCCTCGGTAGGTCGTCATGTGGATTCGGCCTGCGACAGCACCGTGCGCAGCCGCTGGGCCACGGTCACCAGCGAACCGATCGCCAGCAGCCACAAGGCCGGAGCCAGCAGGTCGAAGCCGATGCCGAGCACGATGATCGCCATGCGCTCGGGGCGTTCGATGACCCCGACGGTGGCCGTCCAGCCCAACGACTCGGCCTTCGCGCGGACGTAAGAGGTCAGCTGCGCACCGGCCAACGCCACCATGGCCACACCGAACAGCAGCGGGTCGTCACGCACCAACCACACGGCGGCACCCAGGATCGCCGCGTCGCTGACCCGGTCGGTGACGCTGTCGTAGAAGGCGCCGAAGCGGCTGGCGCTGCTGCGCAGCCGAGCGACGCTGCCGTCGAAGGCGTCCGTGGCGGTGCCCAACGCCAGGACGAAGGCGCCGACACGCCCGTAGCGCAGCACCGCGACCACGCCCAGCAGGGTGGTCACCAGCCCGAAGAAGGTCAGCCAGTTGGGGGTGACGCCGATGCGCACCAGCCCCCGGGCGATCGGCACCACCAGGCGGTCGGTCACCGCCCTCGCATAGGCATTGATGGCCACGGGTTAGCGCTCACGAAGCCGTCGTCGGTGGCGCACCGGCAGCGTTCAGACCTCGGCGAAGGCTGGGGCGAGCCGGGCGTAGGTCTCCTCCAGCAGCTGGGGCAGCACCCGAGTCTGGCTCACCACCGGCATGAAGATGGTGTCGCCGGACCAGCGAGGCACCACGTGCTGGTGCAGGTGCTCGGCGATGCCGGCGCCGGCCACGGCTCCAAGGTTCATGCCGAGGTTGAACGCGTCCGGGCCGCTGCAGGCCTTGAGGGCACGAACGGCGCGCTGGCACAGCTGGGCCAACTCGAACAGCTCGGCCGGCTCCAGCTCGTCAAGGCCGGCGACGTGGCGGTACGGCACGGCCATCAGGTGCCCAGGGTTGTAGGGGAAGGCGTTGAGGATCGCGTAGGCGTGATCGCCGCGATGCAGGATCAGCGACTCGGCATCGGCGTCGCGGCCCCGGTCCGGCAGGTCACAGAAGGGGCAACCGTGCGTGTCGCGGGGGTCGACGCCGGCGTCGCCCTTGATGTAGCTCATGCGCCACGGCGTCCACAGCCGCTGCAGCGTGTCGAGCCGCTCGCCGTCCATCAGGCCGTAGACGAGTCCTGCGACTCGGGCGCTTTGCGCTGCGCCACCTCCGCAGCCAGCGCCTCGACGAAGTCGGCCACCGCGACGTCTTTGCGCTGGTTGCCCCGCCTGGGTCGCACGGCGACCGTGCCGGCCGCGGCCTCGCTGTCGCCGACGATCAGCTGGTAGGGCACCTTGGCCAGCTGGTGGTGGCGGATCTTGGCCCCCATCGTGTCGGGCGAGTCGTCGAGGTCGGCGCGCAGACCCCGTTGCCGCAACCGCTCGACGACCGACCGGCCGTAGTCGCCGTGGCGGTCGGCGATGGGCACGACCATGGCCTGGACAGGGGCCAACCAAGTGGGAAACGCCCCCGCGTAGTGCTCCACCAGGATCGCGAAGAACCGCTCGACGGAGCCGAACAGCGCGCGGTGGATCATGATCGGTCGGTGCTCGGCGCCGTCGTCGCCCGCATAGGCCAGGTCGAAGCGCTCCGGCAGGTTGAAGTCGACCTGGATCGTGGTCAGCTGCCAGGCGCGGCCGATGGCGTCGGTGATCTGAAAATCGATCTTGGGCCCGTAGAAGGCACCTTCGCCCTCGTCCACCACCCAGTCCAACTTCGAGCGGTCAAGCGCCCGGCGCAGCGCGTCCTCGGCGCGCTGCCAGCCCTCGTCGCTGCCGACCGTCGTGGCCTTGTCCGGACGGGTCGACAGCGCCACCCGAGAAGGCCCCTCGGCAAAGCCGAAGTCGCGGTACAGATCGAGGGTGAAGTCGATGACGCCGTTGACCTCGTCGACGACCTGCTCGGGGGTGCAGAAGATGTGCGAGTCGTCCTGGGTGAACCCTCGGGCGCGCAGCATCCCCTGCACGGTGCCGGAGCGTTCGTAGCGGTAGACCGTCCCCAGCTCGGTCAGGCGCAGCGGCAGCTCGCGGTAGGAGCGGGTACGCGACCGGTAGACCAGCACGTGGAACGGGCAGTTCATCGGCTTCGGGTAGTAGCGGTCGCCCGGCTTGGATTCGCTGGCGTCCAGCTCCATCGGCGGGTACATGCCTTCGGCGTAGAAGTCCAGGTGGCCGGAGGTCTCCCACAGCAGCGAGCGCCCGATGTGCGGCGTATAGACCGGCTGGTAACCGCGCCGCAGGTGCTCGCTGCGTGAGTAGTCCTCCATCTGCATGCGGGTCCAGGCGCCGTTGGGATGGAACAGGAACAGCCCCTGGCCCAGCTCTTCGGGCGAGCTCAGCAGCTCCAGCTCGCGGCCGAGCTTGCGGTGGTCGCGCTGGCGTGCTTGCTCTAGGCGCTCAAGATGGGCGGCCAGCGCCTTGCGCGACTCCCACGCCGTGCCGTAGATGCGTTGCAGCTGGCGGTTGCGCTCGTCGCCGCGCCAGTAGGCACCGGCCACCCGCTGCAGGGCGAAGCTCGGCACCCACTTCGTGGTCGGGATGTGCGGGCCTCGGCACAGGTCGGGCCAGGCGGACCCATCGGGCCGGCCGTTGGCATAGATCGAGATGACCGGACCAGCGGCGCCCTGCGAGATCGCCTCGTCGGGGTGGGCGGCGACACCTCGGATGATCTCGAGCTTGTACGGCTGGTCGGCGAACAGCTCCAACGCCTCGTCGCGCGACAGCTCCCGGCGGGTGAACGGCTGCGCCTCGCGGATGATCTCGTGCATCCGGTCGCTGATCCGCTCCAGGTCGTCGGGCGTGAACGGCTCCGCGACATCGAAGTCGTAGTAGAAGCCGTCGGCGATCGGCGGGCCGATGGCGAACTTGGCGTCCGGAAACAGGTCGGTCACGGCCTGGGCGAGGATGTGGGCCACCGAGTGGCGCAGCACCGTCCGGCCCTCGTCTGAGTCGGCCGCCACCGGCTCGACGCTGGAGCCGTCGGCGACGGTTTCGCTCAGGTCGCGGACGTCGCCGTCGACGCGCGCGGCCAGCACCTGCCCTCGGATCGCCCCCAGCGCCTGCAGCGCCTGCTGCGCGGTGACGCCCACGTCGGCGACCGCGCTCGAGCCGTCGGGGCCCTTGACCGTGATCTGTGCTGCCACGCTGCTGCTCCGATGACCGGGCTGTGCTCGTCGTGCCGCAGGATACCGAGCCTCCCAGCGAACCGGCCGTCGTCGTCCCCGGCTCAACCCGCCCGCCGCGATCAGCGGTCGGTTGACTCCAGCTCAGCCAGGAACTGGCGGGCCCGCTCGACGTCGCCCGCTGGCACGAGGACCTTGGTGGCGAAGTTGCCGCTGTCCAGCCCGTACACCGATCCCAGTGCGTCCCGGTCGAGGCGGACCGCGATGCCCTCGGCCTCCAGCGCCCCCTTGATGAGCTGCGCCTGCACGGACGGCCGCGCTGTCAACACCCGCAACTCCCCCATGGAGGTCAAGCCTACTCGTGGGAGGTCGGCGAGATATCGTCGTTGGTCCGCCCGCGAGGAGTCTGCAGATGCCCGAGCCCGTCATCGTCGCCGCCACGCGAAGCCCCATCGGCCGCGCCTTCAAGGGTTTCCTGACCCAGGTCCGCGCCGACGACCTGGCCGCTGAGATGGTGCGAGCGGCGCTGGCCAAGGTCCCCCAGGTGGACCCCAGCGACGTCGAGGACGTGCTGCTCGGTTGCGGCCTGCCGGGCGGCGAACAGGGCTTCAACATGGGCCGGGTCGTCAGCGTGCTCGCCGGATTGCCCGACGTCCCCGGCACCACCGTCACCCGCTACTGCGCCTCGTCGTTGCAGACGATCCGCATGGCCGCGCACGCCATCAAGGCCGGCGAGGGCGACATCTTCGTCGCCGCAGGGGTCGAGATGGTCAGTCGCTTCGTCAATGGCAACTCCGACAGCCTGCCGGACACCATGAACCCCCGGTTCGCCGAGGCCGGTGCTCGCACGGCACAGCGGGCCGAGGGCGGTGCGCAGACCTGGGCTGTGCCCGACGGCCTGCCGGACATGTACATCGCCATGGGCCAGACCGCCGAGAACGTGGCACAGACCGAAGGCGTGACCCGTGAGGAGATGGACGCGTTCGCCCTGCGATCCCAGACCCGAGCGGTGGCCTCACAGGCCAACGGCTTCTTCGAGCGGGAGATCACCCCGGTCACGCTGCCCGACGGCACCGTGGTGAGCAGGGACGACGGCCCCCGCCCTGACACGTCCATGGACAAGCTCGCCAGGCTCAAGCCGGTGTTCCGCCCCGACGGGCGGGTCACGGCCGGCAACGCCTGCCCCTTGAACGACGGCGCCGCGGCGGTGGTGGTCACCAGCGACACGCGTGCCCGCGAGCTGGGGATCACACCGCTGGCGCGCATCGTGTCCACGGGCGTCAGCGCGCTGCACCCAGAGATCATGGGGCTGGGGCCGGTGCAAGCCAGCCGGCAGGCGCTGGCCAGAGCGCAGATGACCATCGGCGATGTTGACCTGGTGGAGATCAACGAGGCCTTCGCGGCCCAGGTGATCCCCTCTGCCCGGGAGCTCGGCGTCGACGCTGACAAGCTCAACGTCAATGGGGGCTCCATCGCGGTCGGGCATCCGTTCGGAATGACCGGCGCGAGGATCATGAACACCCTGCTCAACGGCTTGGTCAGCGCCGACGAGACCATCGGGCTGGAGACGATGTGCGTCGGCGGCGGGATGGGGATGGCGATGGTGGTGGAGCGACTGCGGTGACGAATCGGGCTCCCCGACCGCTGCGCTCCATGAGCGCCGGGACGGGCGCATCGTTCGTTGGGACTACCGCGATTTAGTCCCTTTGTGCCTTACGCCGTGGATCGGGGACTTCGTACACTGTGAAGCAATGGGGGGGACGAAGTCGGGGGGGCCTGCGGCCTTCCCTTACCGGGGGGAGGATCGGCGGCGGATCGCTGCGGCGGTCCGTTTGACGTGGCGCCGCCATGTCGGCGCTGGAGTCGCTTCAATGATCGCGGCCGCGCTGCTGATGATCGTCGTGCTGCCCTTGCCGGCGGCGCGAGAGGCCGACGCGGTGCTGGTGACCAGCCTGCTGCAGATGGCGTCGCTGGTGCTCGCGCTTGCCGTCAGCGCGATGGGACTGGCGCGCTGGCGGCTGACCGGTGACGCCGCCGCCCTGTGGATCGCAGCGGCCCTGCTGGTGTTCGGCATCGTGCGACTGGGATTGGTCGAGATGCTGCCCGTGGTGGCGGACGGCAACGACGTCGTCATCGTCCTGGCTGGCTGGTTGCGGCCCGCCAGCCTTCTGGTGACCGCGGGGCTCCTGGCCGCAGCCGCCATCGCGCCGCCGGTCGACAGCAGCCTCAAGCCCTTGGGGTTGGCGGGTACCGCCGCCGGTGCGGTTGCGCTGGTGGCGGCGGTCATGGGGTTCCTGCCGGAAGTCTCCGTGCTCCTGGACGGCAGTCCTCAAGTAGTCGCAGCCGGCAGCGCCCCACACCTCATCGGAGGCGTGGCAGTCCGCCCGTCTGCCTTCACCAGCACCATCGGCCTGACGCCACTGCTGTGGCTGATCGGAGCTGGGACCTTCCTCTGGATCGGGCGACGCCGGCAGCGGTGGCTGTTCACCGGCTGCGGACTGCTGCTCATTGCCCTGACTCTGGGGGAGGTGACGCGGGTCGCCGCGCCGGGTCCCGTCGTCGGTGGACTGCTGGGACGTGAGCTGATCCGGCTGCTGGGACTCACCATGGCGTTGTCCGATGCCACTCGCGAGGTGCTGGGAACCTACCGCGATGCCGGTCGCTCGCTGGCCCGCTCTGAATACCGGGCGGCCACCACCAAAGAGCGCTTGCGCATGGACGCGGCCGCCGCCGAGGAGCGCGCGCACGAGGCGCGCTCCGCGCTGGCCGCCATCGAAGGGGCGACGCTGACGCTGGAGCGCTACCGCGAGCGCCTGGACGCGCCCACCCAGCGTGCGTTGTCCGCCGGCGTCAGTACCGAGATTCGCCGGCTGCAGCGCCTGGTGGCCAACCAAGCCGACGATCCGATGATTGCCGAGTTCGATCTGGCCGCGGTGCTCGAGCCGCTGCTGGCGACCGAGCGGGCCCGCGGCTCGGAGGTGGTCGCGGCCATCCCGGCTGCACTGACGGTGCTCGGTCGCGCCGACTCCACCCAGCAGATCGTGCGGACGCTGCTGGACAACGCCCGCCGCTACGCGCCGGGTTCTGCCGTGACGGTGCGCGCGGACGCTGACGGCGACCGCGTGGTGGTACGGGTGGAGGACCGTGGACCCGGCGTCGACCCGCGGCAGCGCACCTCGATCTTCCGCCGTGGCGTGCGCGGCGACGCCGCTGAGAACGTGCCCGGCAGCGGCCTGGGTCTGTACATCGCCGAGCAGTTGCTGCACACGCAGGCCGGCCACCTGTGGGTCGACGAACGCGAGGGCGGTGGCGCATCGTTCGCGCTGGGGCTGCCGTGCGGGCAGGTCCCCCGTGAACCTGGGCTGCAGCCGCACAGCGGCTCGGGTGCGCCACCGCCTGGCTGGGCGCCGCCCGCGCCGCGGCTCTAGGCTCGCGGCTGTCCCCGTCGCCTCGCGCTTCGAGACCCGCATGGCCGCCAAGATCGTCCCATCGGTGCTGCCCGCCGACCTCGCCCGCCTGGGGGAGGATTGCGCCGCGCTTGACGCCGCCGGCGTCGATCGCATCCAGTGGGACGTGATGGACGGGCGCTTCGTGCCCAACCTGACCTTTGGAGCCGACGTCGTCGCCGCCTGCCGGCCGCACGCCACCTGCGGCTTCGAGGCGCACCTGATGTGTGAGCGACCCGAGCACATGCTGTCCGCCTACGTCGAGGCCGGCTGCGAGGTGGTCATCGTCCACCCCGAGGCACTGCAGCAGCCGCACCGCACCTACGGCGCCATCCGCGAGCTGGGGGTGCGCGCCGGCGTTGCGCTGTCCCCCGCCAGCGGGCTCGGCGCCGTCGAGCACGTGCTCGATCAGGTCGATCTGTTGCTGATCATGACTGTGAACCCTGGCTTCGGCGGCCAGGCGTACCTGCCTTCGATGGAACCCAAGATCGCCGCGGCTCGCGCGATGATCGAGGCCAGCGGCCACGACATCGAGTTGGAGGTCGACGGCGGCATTGGACCCGACACCATCGCCGGCGCGGCCGCCGCCGGCGCTGACGTGTTCGTTTCCGGCAGCGCGCTGTGGCGCTACCCCAGCTATGCCGAAGGCGTCGCCGACCTGCGCCGTCGTGCCGAGGCAGCCAGACCGGCTAGGCGCGAAGGTCCAGCCCGGCGATCACCAGGCTGACCTGCCCCGCCACGATCCGTGCGCGGTGCAGCTCTGCACGGGTCCACAGCCGGCGGGTGCGGCTGTAGAACTCCATCAGGCCCACGGGGTGGCCCCGAGCGTGCATGGGCACCAAGAGCACGGAGCGATAGCCCATGGCGCGCAGCAGGGCGGTCTCGGCTGCGTCGGCGCCCGAGTCATCGGACAACACCTGCAGGACCTCGCGGCGCTTGAAGGCCCCGGCCGTCGCCGGGTAGTCGGCCAGCCGGAAGCGCTCGCCCGTGCAACGCCATGCCGCCACCTCGATGGAGTCCAGCGTGTCGGCCTGCTCGTCGAAGGACGACAGCAGCACGTGGTCCGCGCCGAGCATGGCGGCCAAGTCGTCCACCAGCGGAGCCAGATCGTCCAACGAGGTGATGTCGGGCAGTATGCCGGCGAGGTCTTCGAGGTGCTGGTCGGCATCTTCGATGGGCGCGCGCCGCTCGCGGCGGAACTGCATGGCCGCCGAGGTGGCGCCAACACAGGCTGCCGCGGCCGAGGGCTGAATCTTCACCCACGGCGCCTCCGGCCGAGCCAGTGCATACCCCTGCGCGTAGGCGACGTCGAGATCGGCCAGCATCGTCAGCTCATCGAGGGTTTCGACCCCTTCGGCGCAAACGCCCGTGCCGGTGCGTCGGGCGAAGCGGACCAACGACTCGATCAGTGCGACCTTGACCGGGTCGCGGTGCACTCCCTCGATCAAGGCGCGGTCAATCTTCAGAAAGTCCGAGCGGGTGCGCATCATGCGCTGCAGACCCGCATAACCGGAACCGGTGTCGTCGATGGCGATGCGCGCTCCTGCCCCGCGAAGGGCCACCAGCGCCGCCTCCAACGACCGCTCATCGGTGACCGCCTGCTGCTCGGTGATCTCCACCACGACGCCCCGCAGGTCGGTGGGCAGCGCCTCGAGCACCTCCAGTGACGTCACGGCCGACGGGCTGAGGTTGACCGACACGTAGGTGCCGGGCGGGCGGGGTACCGCCAGCGCGGCCTTGACGGCCTTGGCCTCCAACGGCTCCCCGAGGCCGCAGGCATGCGCCTGGGCGAACCACACGTCCGGTGCCTGCAACGGCAGCTGTGGAAAGCGCGCGAGCGCCTCGTAGCCGACGATCCTGCCGGTGGCCAGCATCACGATGGGCTGGAACACCGGTGTGATCCCCGCCGGCGAGGCCAGCACCGCTTCGATCCGCGACCGTAATGCCCGCAGGTACGGCAACGATGTCGGCACGCGGGCAAGCCCGTCGCCCACGGCGCCGATGGCCGTCATCGTCCCCCCAGCAGAATGCATACAAGTACAAGGATCGGTCGTTGTTGGCCATCCCTGGATAGTCCGTTCTGTGGATGACCCGAATGGACTAGTGCTCTGCCCCCTTCGGGTGACGCGCCACGTAGACGTGGTCGGGATGGCCACGCTTCACCGCCACGGTGTGCACCTCCACGACGCCGAAGTGGCGGCGCAGGCGCCGCTCGAAGGCCTCGGCGGCGGCGGCACTCCAGACCGACAGCGCGCCGTGGGGCGCGAGCACCGCTGACAGCGCCTCCAGGCCGGCATCGGAGTACAGCCGCGCGTTGCCCGGCACGACCGTCCAATCGGGGCCGTTGTCGATGTCCAGGCAGGCCGCGTCGACCGTCTCGCGTGCGCCGTCCAGCCAGTCCAGGAGGTCGGCGTGCACCACCTCGACCCGGGAATCCTGCATAGCCGCCGCGGTCATCTCCCGCAGATAGGTCCAGTGCCAGGCGATCACCGCCTCCTCGACCTCGACGACGGTGACGCGCCGGACGCAGGGATGGCGCAGGGCCTCGACCAGGGAAAACCCGACACCAAGACCGCCGAGCAGCAGGTGCACTCCAGCGGGCGGCCCTCGCAGCGCCTCTCGCACCAGCAGGCGTTCCGAGACTCCCCCGCCGGCGGTTGACATCAGGAACATGCCGTTGGCGATGACCTCCAGCGCGGCCCCGTCCCGGCGCAGGACCACCTCGCCTCGTGACGTGGTGCGCCGGTCGAGCACGGTTGCCATGCCGCCTCCTGTGCAGGCCTCCACCGTGGCAGGCACCCTACCGATACAACGCTCGCTCAGCGTTCGCACCGGTCGCAAAAGGTGGCTACCACGGCGCTGGTAAAGTGGCGTCATCAGCCCGGCGAGGAGGCAGTGGTGGAAGTAGGCGTGCGCGAGCTACGCAACAACTTGAGCCGCTACCTCGACCGCGTCCAAGCCGGCGATGAGGTCGTCGTCACCGACCGGGGCAGAGCGATCGCTCGCGTCCTCCCGATGAGCGGCGAGCGGACAATCGACCGCCTGATCGCTCAAGGCCTCGTGACCCCGGCCCGGCAACCGAAGCAACCGTCGAGCCGCCCGATCACGACACCCGGCACTGTCTCGGACCTGGTAGCCGACCAGCGGCGGTGAACGCCTACTTCGATACCTCAGCAATCGTGCCGCTGCTCATCGACGAAGCGGGCTCGGACGCTGCGCGTCAGCTGTGGGACGAAGCGATCCGGATCTTGAGTGTTCGCCTGCTGTATCCCGAGGCACGCGCCGCCATGGCTCAAGCCCATCGGATCGGAAGGCTCACCGCCCCACAACTTCGCGCGGCGGTTGGCACTCTGGAGGATCGCTACCCGCAGGTGCATGTCGTGGAAATCGACGACGAACTCGCACAGCGCGCCGGTGAGCTCGCCGAGGTCCATGGGTTGCGTGGCTACGACGCTGTCCACTTGGCGGCCGCTGATCGGGCGAGTGACCGCGACCTTGTCGTCGTGGCCGGGGACCGCGCCCTGCTGGGCGCCGCTGCGTCGCTCGGCCTCACGACTGCCACGGTCGGCTAGCGCCATTGGGTCGAGCAATGGGTCCAGAGCGGATGACCTACTACTCCGGTTGATGATCCTGCCCGATCGCGCCGCGCCGGTACTGGTGGCCGACCGGTTTCCTGACGAGCGTGTCGCGCTGCTGGGCATGCTGCGCTCGCTGTCACCGGCGGAGTGGTCGGCGTCGACGGTCTGCGCGGGTTGGTCCGTGAAGGACGTCGCGCTCCACCTGCTGGCCGGGGACCTCGGCAAGCTGGCACGCGGTCGAGACGGCTTCGCTGCGCCCCCCGGCACCGTGCCGCTCCCGTCCCCCACGGACTTCGCGTCGCTGGTGAAATTCCTCGATGCGCTCAATGCCCGCAGGGTCCGCGAGCTGCGGTGGCTCAGCACCCCGGTGCTTGTCGACCTCCTGGCCGCCACCGGACCCGCCCTGCACGCTTACCTGGCCGGGCTGGACCCCTTTGAGCCAGGCGAGCGGGTGTCCTGGGCGGGTGAGGCGCCGGCGCCGAACTGGCTGGACGTCGCCCGGGAGTTCACCGAGCGCTGGGTCCACCAGCAGCAGATTCGTGAGGCCGTTGGGCGGACCGGCCCGGTCGAGCCGCACCTGCTGCACCCGGTGCTGGCCACCTTCGCCCGCGCACTGCCACGCGCGCTGCGCGACGCGGACGCGGTGGCGGGCTCTGCGGTGCTGCTGCACGTCACCGGTCCCGCGGGCGGCCAGTGGTACGCAGTCCGCGAGCAGGCCGCCTGGGTGCTGCACGAGCATCCGCCAAGTCCGCCGGCCGCCACCGTCGTGCTCGACCAGGACACCGCCTGGCGGCGCTTCACCAACGGCATCGACGCCGACGCGGCGCGCGAAAGGGCGACGCTCACCGGGGACGCGGCACTCGCCGACCAGGTGCTGCAGGCCGTGGCGATCATCGGATGAGCCAGGTGGGCACGCGAACGCCGCGGCGGTCTGGTCCGGCGCGGGAGATGGACGCTGCTGCGAAGGTCACGTCGAAGGGGGCAGGTCACAGTTCCCAAGGTCGTTCGTGAAGCGCTCGGGATCATGGAAGGCGATCACGTCGTATTCCGCGTCGAGGGCAACCGAGCCGTGCTAGCCAGGACACCTGATCTCTCGTACCTGCCTGGCACCGTCAGGGCCTGCGGCGAAGCGCAAGGTGGCGTGGGACGAGTTTCCTGGTCGTGTCCGCGTATGGCAAGCGCATCCTGCACGCGGGTGACACGCTGTGGCACGGCTACTGGTGGCGGACCGCCGAGGAGCACTGGCCAGTCGACATCGCCTTGCTCCCGATCAACGTGGTGCTGGTGCCGTTCCCACGCCGACCGGGGTCCGTGTGTCGAGGACGCGGGAACAACAGACGGTGGCAGGATGTGCGGGAGGGGAAGGTGGGTGAGGGTCGGTGAGTCGGACGATCCGCTTGCTCGGCGCACCGGTGATCACGCGTGACGACGGTCCGGTCGATCGTCCGCGCGGCCGCAAGACCTGGGGCGTGCTCGCCTACCTCGCGCTCGCGGACGGGCCGTGTTCCCGACGACGCC
>JACCVM010000118.1 GCA_013698135.1 Euzebyaceae bacterium
TGACGGCAACCGGGTCCGCGCCTGCACTCGACCGGTACAGGCGTTGATCGGCATACTCCGTGAACCACAGCTCGTCGCCGCCTGCGGTTCCCACCAACCACCAGGCGCCACCGCCGTACTCGTGCACCCGCGTGCGGACGTTGACCCCCGCTGGCACGACGTCGGACACGACGCCATCTGGCGAGCGTCGGACGACGACCGACCGGCCCATCTCGCTCGGTCGGGCCTCGGCCCACCACACCGAGCCGTCGGTGCCCACGGCGACCTCCCCGAGCCTGGCTGCCGACTCGACCAGGCGGGTGGACGTGATCTCCGTAGGCCAGGAGCCGAAGGGCACCACTGATCGGTCGCTCATCCCAGCAACCGTAGATGCGCCACCGGGAACTGCGTTGCCGTGCCTGCGAGCAGTTGCGTTCTGGCCGTCGTGGTCGAAGCTGACATCGACGGCTTGGAAGCCCTTGAAACCCTGGGCCGTCGCCGCATCCGAGTATGCCCTTTGGTCGGCGCCCGTCAGGTTGACGTTGTCGGTGAACGGGGTCAGCAGCGAGCGCGGGTAGAGGCGCTTCGTGTGCACGACGTTGATCTCGACGCACAGCACGAGCGCCGCAGCGGCGAAGAAGATCCACGCCAGCAGGCCGAGCACGAGCGCGAACACGCCATAGGTGGTGCCGGCACCCTTGAACACGCTGCCGAGGTACGCCGTCCCGGACAGTTGTAGGAGTTGCCACAGCACGGCGGCGAGGAGGGCGCCGGGCGCCACTTCGCGAACGGTGAGCTGCTGTGCGGTCGAGATGCGGAAGGCGAGCACGAACACGGCCGCGTTCACCAGCACAGCCGACACCATGGCGGCCAGAGCGACACCGTTGCTCAGGTCGGCGCCGAAGGCGCTGGCGCTGCCGCCGAGGGCCGACAGCACCGTCGTCAGCATGACGGCGAGCCCCGCAGTGGCGATGATCCGCATGCTCCGCATCCGCATCCTCAACGGGTTTGGTCGCCGGTGGCGCGGCACGGCCCATGCGATGTTCATCGCGTTCTGCAGCGCCTGCGCCACACCGAGCGCACCGTAGATGGCGACAAGGCCGCCGACAACCAAGGCAATCCCGCTACCTCGCAGTCCCTGCGGATCACTCAGCTCGTCGCCGATGATCGGGAACTGGCTCAGCGTGGAGTCGAGGATCCGCTGCTGCAACTCCGGGTTGCCCTGCAGCACGAAGCCGAGCACGGACGCCAACAGCAACAGCAGCGGGAACAGCGACAAGAACCCGTAGTAGGTGATCAACGCGGCCAGGTAGGTGCCCTGGTCATCGTAGAACTTGTAGACCACGGCGATCGGAAACCCCGCCCAACGGTGCTGTCGCTGGTACTGATCGAGCCGTTCCGTCACGCTCATGGTCGCAGTGAGTCTGCCTGTTCGCCGGCCAGCACCAGTGCGTCCGCAAACGCGGCACCCTCGGCGATCAACTTGCGGTGGCGCATCACGAGCCGCGGCAGGTTCAGTCCGGCGGCGGCTCGCAACCGTCCGTCGCGCTGGTACAGGGCGACGAACTTGCGTGCTTGCGGCGTGCCAACGGCGATCACGACGTCGTCGTGCGCCGACGAGTGGCCGACATATTGGATACGGTGGCGGTACTGGTCACTCCAAACGAATGGCACCGATCGATACGGCGTCAACGGCACGCCGTTGAACCCGGCCAGCACGTTGCCAGCGGCGTGCGCGCCCTGTTCTGCGGCGTTCGTCCAATGCTCGATGCGCATCTGCTCCCCGCCGAATTGCCCGTTGGGCCAGCGGGCGACATCCCCGGCAGCGAACACGCCGGGCGCCGCTCGCAGCATCTCATCAACGACGACACCGTCGCCGAGCGTGAGACCGCTGCCGGCGAGCCAGTCGACCACCGGCTCGGCGCCGATGCCGACGAGGATCACGTCGGCGGCAACCAGGTCGCCGCCGCTCAGCAGCACACCGTCGTCGGTGAACGCCTCCACCGTCACGCCGCAGCGAATGTCGACGCCCTCGTCCTCGTGCACAGCGGCCATCGCCGCACCAACGGCTGGACCGAACGCCCGCAGCATGGGGGCCGGGAGCGCCTCCAGCACCGTGACCTCGTTGCCGGCCATCCGCGCCGCTGCCGCAGCCTCGAGACCGATGAACCCGGCACCGATGAGGCACACCCGCCGGTCGCCGGCGGCAAACTCGCCGCGCAGCGCCATCGAGTCCTCGATGGTGCGCAGCACGTGCGCGCCGCTCGGCTGGTGACGCAGCGTGCGTGGTCGCGATCCGGTGGCGATGATGACGGCTTCACCGACTATGGACATGCCGTCGGCCAACGTCACCGTGCCGCCGCGCCCTGCCGGCGACAACTCCAACGCAGCAGCCGGCACGCCGAGACGCAGCTCCAGCTCGAGCTCTTTGAGGGCCTCGGCAGAACGCAGCGCGATCCGATCCAGCTCCCACTCACCCTGCAGCACCTTCTTCGACA
>JACCVM010000171.1 GCA_013698135.1 Euzebyaceae bacterium
GCTAGCCCGGATCTTTCAGTAGGCGACTGATCGCTGGGTCCAAAGAAGGTGCCCTCGCTTGGGGTTGACTGCTTTTCGACCAAGAAACGCAGACCTCAAGGAGGGCACCTTGTCGGTGAACGGTAACGCGCCGGTGCAGCGGGTGGAAGTGACCGGCAACGGCGCGGGGGTGACCAACCAGTCCGGGACACATTTGCTGGGTGAGATCGCCCAGCGGTTGGGAGTGGCAGCTGGCCTGTCACAGGCGATGGCCGGTGCGGTATCGCGGACGTCGGGTCACGACCGGGGTCGTGTGCTGACCCAGGTGGCGATGATGCTGGCTGGTGGCGGCCGCTGTCTTGCGGATCTGAAGACGTTGCGCCACCAACCCGGCGTGTTCGGCACGGTGGCGTCGGACCCGACGGCATGGCGCGCGATGCAGCAGGTCGATGACGACGTGTTGGCAGCGATGGTCGCGGTGCGCCAAGCGGCGATCCGCCGGCTGCTGGCCTACGCGCGAATCGATGAAGTCGTGCTCGACGTCGACGCGACACTGGTCGACGTCGATTCCGACGACAAAGAGCACGCCCGCGCGACGTTTAAGGGCGGGTTCGGGTTCGCGCCGATGCTGTGTGTGATCGAACCGCTGGGCCTGCCGGCGGGGGTGCTGCGACCGGGCAACGCCACGGCGAACAACGCCGGTGATCAACTCGCCGTGGTCGATGAGGCCATCGGCGCGTTGCCCGAGGTGTGGCGTGCCGGCCATGGCCCCGGCGACGACGCGTCGCTGGTCCGCCGACGGCTGCTGGTGCGCGCCGACACCGCCGGTGGGACCCGCAAGATGCTGGCCGGCCTGGCCGCCCGCAACGTGGTGTTCTCGGTGGGGATGCGCACCTCAGACGTTGCCGTTGTGGGCATCCGCGACATCGACGAGACCAGCTGGCGCGACGCCGTCGACGACGACGGCAAGCCGCGCGACGGTGCGCAGGTCACCGAAGCGCCTGCTCTGGTTCCCGCCTGGGCGCCGGAGGGCACCCGGGCGATCGTGCGCCGCGAACGGCCGCACCCCGGAGCGAGTCTGCGGCTGTGGGACTACAACGGCTGGCGTCACCAAGTCGTGCTGACCAACGACGACAGCGCCGACATCGCCGCGGTCGAGGCCACCCACCGCGGCCACGCCCAGGTCGAGAACCGCATCAAGAACCTCAAGGACACGGGGCTGTCGCGACTGCCGTTTGGCGCCTACGACGCCAACCGAGCATGGGTGCAACTCGTGCTGCTCGCCGCCGTGCTGCTCGCCGCGCTCCAGCAGCTGATCGACGACGACGAGCTGCGCGTCGCCGAACCGCGACGCATCCGCTACGCATTGCTGCACGTCGCCGCCAAGATCGCCGTCCACGCCCGCCGCACGTGGCTACACCTTGACGCGGCCTGGCCGTGGACACCCCAGCTGCTCATCGCGCACCGACAACTACCCCGCCTCGCCGCCACGCTCGCGTAACCCTGCCTGCGTTGAGCCACGGACGCTCGCGTCCGGCTTCTCGCAGTGCCCGAAACCGCCGGCAAGCACCCCCTGGCGGCGCGCGCGGCAGCACCTTGCTCCACCGCTCCACAGCCCGGCACAGCAACGGCTCCCGGCCACCGTCGAACCGAACCGACAGCGGCTACTGAAAGATCCGGGCTAGGGGGCTCCGAGGAAAATCTCGTCGTACTTCGACAGGTCGTCGCCGCCGGCGGAGTGTTCATCGTAGATGAACCCGAACACCTTGTTGCCGCCAACGGTGACGACACGGCCGCGCACCATGTGCGCCGAGAGCGCGTCGCGCAGCATGGTCTCGGTGGCCCACGTCCCGTCGTCGGTGTTCGTCGTCGTGTACAGGTCGAGGTCGGTGCGATCGGCGAACAGCAACCGGACGGTTGTCCCGTCGATCCCGGCGGTCACCACGGGCATACGTGAGCCGAACGTGCCCGGGTCGACGGCGATCTCCACCGATGGGTTGACAGTCTTCGCGGGCTCGGGGGCGGCGTCGTTGACGATCACGGTTGAGCGGAGCCGCCACGTTCCCATCTTCGTGGACGGCGAGATGGCGTAGAAGAACATCATCTTCTCGTCGGTGCCAGATTTCCACTTCACCGGCGGAATGAACGGCGCCGAGTTGCGCGCGGACGTGCCCACCCCCGTCGCGATCGTCCTCCGCGCCGACAGGCTGTTCCCCGACGACAGGGTCCGATGGTGGATCGTGCCGTTGCTGCCGTAGTAGAGGACATGGGTCGTGTCGGTGCTGCTCGTCGAGGCGACGACGGCCTGCCAGTGGACCTTCGCCTCAGCCTCGAGCGTCTGCTCCGCGCCCCACATCCCGTTTGTCGACCGGATTCGGTAGAACAAGTTGTCGTGTGTGCCGCTCGACCGGTTGTAGAACGCGACGAACGTCCCATCCGCCCGGCGAGCGAGCGCCGCAGCCTGCTGGGACCGCGCCAGCGAGAAGCCGGTGGCGACCGTCTCGTTGGTCGTCCACCTGTCCGGCGTGGTCGAGTGGTCGCTCGTTGCGAACCGGTAGAACCGGGCGAATCTCCCCTCGTTGAGGAAGATGTTGAGCTCGCCGTCGGTCTGGACGATGTCGACGGCTTTCCAGTCCCTCTCCGCCGGTCGGGACGTGGCGCCCGCCTCGGTCCACGTGCGCCCCCTGTCGGCGGATTTGCGCATCCGCACCTCCGGCGTCGCCTCTGCGAACTCGTTGAGGTAGTACAGGCTCCCGTTGGCATCGGCGAAGGGACCGACCTCGAGCGGCGACTCGACATACGTGCCCGGCACGGGTGCGGGAACGGCGGTGGTGTCCGGCCCTCCGGACGTCATCCGGTACTCGATGTGCAACGTCGGGGAGTGCGCCCCGCCGTCGAACGACTCGACGACGCGCTCACCGGTACCTTCGACGATGAGCGACACGGCGTTTCCCGGAACCCACCCGGGTCGTGCGATGAGCTCCTGCAGGACCGGAGCGACGCTGGGGGTGCGCTGGTCGGCGCCGCGATCGCCCTTGCGCTGCCATGCAGGGGGATTCCAGGCCACCGAGGCGCCGGTCCGCGGCCGCGTGGTTATCTCGTACTTCGTCGTGGTGAACGGGGTGGCGTTGTCCGAGGCATGTCCGGTGATGGTCAGGCTGGTAGCCACCGACGTGGCCTTGTTCGCCTGGAACTGAACGTTGGCGGCTGTGATGGTCGCACCGCGGGGCACGCCGACACCCGTGAATCGCAACCCCACCGCGCGCTGCTGGTCGCTGCCGGTCGCGGTCACGTCCGTCATGAAGTCCAAATTCGTCTGCACCGGCCAGATCCGACCGTTCGACCGCTCCTCGGCATCGTCGGCGGAAGCCGCGATGGGGATGTCGAGCGTCGCGGTGACGTCTTCCCCGGCGTTGTGCACGGACACCGGCACACCCGCCGACGTGACTGTGGCTCCAGCCTCACTCGTCGCCACGGCGGTGAGCGTGTAGGTGCCGTCCGCGGCGCGCCCGGTGTCCCACGTGCCCGACCACCCGTCGTTCGCGACCTCGTCGATGCCGATGCTCACGCCGTCGACGAAGAACTCGACCGATGCGGCATTAGTGGCGCTGGCCAGCACGGCCACAGATCCGGAGACCGTGTCCCCCGCGGCCGGACTGGTGACCGAGACGGTCAACGAGGGATCCGGTGATGGATCATCCGGCGGCCCCTCGGCCCTCACCACCTGCCGCCACAGGTTCAGCGCCGTCCCCTGGTCGTCGATCAGCGTCAGGAGGTCCGAATCGGCGCTGACAGGGAATCGGGGAAGTGGCAAGCGGGTGTTGTAGATGTTCTGCGTCGCTGGGTCGCTGACCTGGAAGATGCGCAGCCTGGACCACCGGCCGTCGCGGCCGGTCAAGGAATCGATTGGTGCGTACCACATGTCGCCGTGTGTACGTGCCGTGGTCCCGCCTGTGACCACCAGCGCCCGCGCCGAGGCATCGACGGTCACCACTGGGCGCTTCGCGTCATTCGTGCCGCTGGAGGTGTAGCGGAGGATGACGTGCTTGAGCCACTGGCCGTTCGCTTGCCGCTCGAAGGCGATGAGCTGGGGCCGCCTCATCGGTCGCGCGTCGCCCAGGGGCTCGGTCTCGATGACGACGAAGGCGCGGTCCTCGAAAGCGACCGCGGAGAGCTCGTCGTCGGCCCGCTCGCCGCCCTCCCAGGGAGGCAGCGACGACGTCTCGTCGGTCCAGGCAGCTGGGTCCGACCAGTTCGTCGCACCCTGGTTCACGTGCAGGAAGTGAACCGTCGGATTGCCGCCCGGGGCCTGGCCGTCCTCGGTCGCGGCGAAGGCGACATGCTTCGCGCCGGCGACGTCGAGCTCCACCCAGTGCCCCTCGCCCTGGATGGCGGTCGCCTTCAGAGCCACCGGTGTGGCCCACGAGTCGCCGTTGTCGGTCGAGCGTGAGACGAGGATCCGGTTGGTGTCGCCGTTCACTCCCGCCCACAGGTAGCCGTTGGGAGACCTGATGATCGTGACCCGGGGGCCGCCGCGGAGGGTCTCGGGCGCGGCGACGCCGCCGGGCTTGCTGACCTCGATGTAGCGATCGCTGGACAGGTCGTAGTGATAGCGCCGGAACCGTGACGTGCCCGAAGCGCCGCGCGAGTAGAACACGTACAGCGTCCGCGATGCCTCGTGCCAGTAGGCGTCCGGCGTGCTGGCCTGCCCTGGTTCCGAGAGCGCGACCGGGTTCGGTGACGCGCCGCCCAAGTCGTGCCAGAGCCACCACTGCGACGCGCTGGCGGCGGGCGGCGAGGCTGTGGGGAGGATGCCGTCCCAACGGCCCCGAGCCGCGTTCCACCAGTAGTTCCGCTGGTTGTTGTTGCGGTACTGCGCGCCTCCCAGAGCGCTGATGTCGGTTCGCGGGATGACGCTGTCAAGCGGCAACGTGGTGTTGAGCACCGGTTCCGCCCCGCCTCCCTGCTCGGTGGCCGCCACTGGCGGCACCGCCGTGAGCAGCAAGGCAGCGATGACCAGTCCGTTGAGTGTGTTTCGCATGTGAGCCCCGTGTCCGCCCGCCTGAAGGAGCAGCGCCCCCGCCTGCTCTGACCGCCACGAGACCATACTGGTGCTTACGAAGTCAATAGTCCCGCCGGACTGGACAGACGGCTCCGAAAGACGGCCCGGATTGACTAGTGAGGACGCGGTCAACTGGCGCGCCACCAGGCGGCGAGCGAGTTTGGCTCGTCACTCGGGCCGGCAATGCGGCTCCATGGCTTGGAAGAGCGCATCGAGCGGTCCTCCATACGGATGGAGCACCCGGTACACCGCTTTGCCCGCGAGTGCGGCGGTCAGTAGGTTCTCAAGACGCTTGGTTAGATTCTCCAGCAGGGGACTGCTGCTATCTGGGAATGCGAACGTGAACCCGCGGTAATGGTCAAGCAGGGGACGCCACTCATGCTCGTTGGCACTCACCATGCTGCGGGCTGCCTGAGCGGCTTCGTGGCGCTGGACGAGGATGCCGTCCCCGTCATGGCTGGTCAACAGGAAGAAGCGGTGAGCTGAGGCGGTTAGAGACCCTAGGTCGTCACCGAACCACCGGTGTGGAGACTGCGTCACCTTCAGCTGCCGGCGCAGCGCCGGGATGCCTTTGCGCAGCAGCTTGACCGGCTCACTGCGTGCCAGGGGGCCACGTGCGAGGAGCACGGCAAGGGAGCCCGCGAGGTGGAGCGCCTGGAACATCAGGCGCTTCTGAGGACGCACCCGGGGGGCGTGCGCGCCCATGTGCTTCAGCTGCCACTCCGAGACACCCAGGGGCAACGGCAAGCCCAAGACGGTGTCGGCGTCAGGTGCGAGCACGACCCATTCGTCCCCCACGTACGTGGCGCCATGAGCCATGAACGACAGCAGCGCCCCCGTCTTCCCACCCTTCGGCCAGCCCATGGCCACCACACCCACGCCTTCATGCACGAAGGCCGACCCGTGCAGCGGAACGTAGCCCTTGCCCAGGAAGGCCAAGACGAGCACCTCGCTGAGGAACGGAACGGAAGTCACGCCCCGCCGGCAGACGATCTCGCATGTGGAACCCAGGTCTGCGATCGGGATGAGAGCGGTCACCGTTGCATCGACCTCGTCGAGCAGGTAGTAGTGCTCGTCATCCGTCGCCGCCCAACGAAGGCCGACGTGCGTCAGGGGCGAGGGTGCGAGGTCGGCGAAACGCACCGTGACGTCTGGTCCACCGGCAGGCACCTGCAGGCACGGGCGCCACTGACGCTCGAAGCGCTCCGTGAGCTGGACCGGCGCGTCGACGAACCGAACGGCGACCACGCCGTGGATGTTGTAGTCGACGACCGTCGTTGCCCTCAGCACGACGCGGACGGCCTGTCCGGCCGCCGCCTCGTCATCGGTTGCCACCGGGCGTGGTGGCAACCAAGGCGGCGATGTGGCGACGCACGTCTTCGATGACGTCATCCAGGGGTCGGCTCGCATCAACGGTGACGAAGTTGGCCATCTTGTGTCCCTGCGAAACCGTGACTTTCCTCTTCCACTCCAGCGACTCGACCGTCCCCTCTCCCTTTCGGGCCAGGAGCACATCAGGGGGTGCATCCAGAAAGATGACCATGTCGGGCCGCGGGAAGAAGGTCTCGAGGATGAAGTGATAGATCCTGTCGGACAGCCGAGCGTGACGTCGCCCGGTGGGGGCAGACTCCAGGAGGAAGTGTCGGTCGTAGAGCACGACATCGCCGCGCCACTGGTGCATCATCGACACGAGCTGGCGGAAGCTGGCCTCGGCCAGACGGTTCATCATCCGCAACGTCGCGCCGATCCGGCCGCGCTGGACCTTGCGGTGTGCGTTGTGGTGGGTCGACACGAAGTTGGGGTCGGTGATGCCCTCCCGCTGGGCGGTCTTGCGGTACGAGCGCAGCTTGAGTCGCAGCACCAGGCGGGACCAGGGCAATGCGACGTTGCTCGACTCGATGTTGGGGCCCATGTACAGGTAGGCCATCGGAACGGGGGACGACTTCATGAGCTGTCGTGCCACGGTCGTCTTGCCCGCCCCGTCCGCGCCGGTGAGCACGACAGTCGTCATCGGCTTGCCTCCGGTCAGGCCCGTCTGCGTGCCGCGCCAGTTGTCCGTGGCAGTCCGGGTACGGCGCTGCGGACAGCCTTGACGAACGGCAGGGGATCGCGCCAGGATGCAATCGCGTGCGTCCTCGGGCCGCTGATGGAGCGCCACCACTCGCGAACGGTCAACTCACCTCGCCGCCAATGGTAGCCGCTGGCCTGGAGGTCGCGGAGCAGGTGCAGCCACTTCACGCCCAGGTAGCGCTGCTTCCGGTTGACAGGCAGAGGCAAGCCGACGGCGTCGCAGTACATGGTGTACAGCAGCTCGACGTCGGCGGCCTCCGCGGTGGCCGAACGGCCGGTTGGCCGGCCGACGTTGGCCTCGATGATGGAATGCTGGCCCGTGACCGCATCGCGCTTGGTCTCCAGGTACCCCAAACCGTGATAGCCGATCCCCCCGAAGACGCGCAACGTCAGGTCGACGGCCTCGTCGTCGCGAACCTCCTCGCTCGAGCAGGCCTGCCCCGTCCTCGGCGGCCACTGCCGGATCTTGCGGGTCGTGAAGATCACCAACGGCTCCCCGCGCCGGTCGTAGTAGGAGTTGCACGTGACGTGGGCGCTGTCCCCACCGCGGATGAGCTGCTGGGCGACCAGCACACTGGCCCATTGGCTGAACAGGTCGTAGTGCTCGAGCAGCTGACGGGGTTCTTCGGCGATCAGCGCCTTGAGCTTGGTGTGCCTCGACCACTCCCGGAGGCGCACCGAGGGCTTGAGGATGCTCGGATAGGGCAGCTCGGCTGCGGCACGCTCGGCGTCCGCGCGGTCGCGCAGCACGTAGGTGGGCGGGAGCGGCAGGCCGGCCTTCTGCGCGTAGTCGTAGAACGATGCCTTGTCCATGAGCGTCTCGACCACGTCGTTGGGCGCCAGGGCGATCCGGTACCAGGGTTCGAGCCGGTGGCGATCTCGGGACAGCAACAGCACGTTCTTGTCCTGGCAGGGGAACAGCACCGGTCTCGACCTGAACGAGGGCCCCAACCGCTCGAGCAGGTCGGTCAAGGCCGGCCCGCCGGTGTCAGCGATCAGGATGCTCTCACATGCGCGGGTGGCCGTAGCGTAGTGAGCTCGGTCCTTGGCGATGCCGACGACCGGTACCCCTCGTGCCGACAGGATGCGAGCCGACTGCAGCCCCTGAAGGCAGTCCAGGCCGATGACGATCGCCGGCGGACGGTCAAGCCCTTGGGCCAGGCTCCGTCCCATCGTCTCCCCGCCCTACCCGCGCCCTGAGCGCTGTCCCACCCGACCCCCACCGCCGCGGGCAGTCTACAGCGCCCCCTTGTTGCCCGGAATCGGCAAGAGTGAGGATGCGAGCATCCCCCCAGGCATCCGGCTCGCCCCTACCCTGCCGTCTCCGGCAGCGCACCGTCCGCCGCGCTCCGCCGACGTCGGTAAGGTCTGGCGACATGGGCTGGACCGTTCATTCCCGCGGTGGCCACGGCGCCCTGTTGCTGGTGACGTTCTGGGTCGTCGCGATGGCAGGCGCCTGCACGCCCGGAGCTAGAATCGGGTCGGTGGCACCGATGGCGGCCCCTACCGAGGGCAGCAGGATCGGCGGGGTGGTCCAGGCGCGCGACGCGCTCGGCGAACCGGTCGTCGCGCTCGCGGAGGCCGTGCTGCGGGTGGCCGACGACCTGGACACCATCCGACACTCAACACCCCGCGGGCGGGAGATGCGCCGCGCCCTGGACGCTGTGCCGCCTGACGTCGACGACCTGCGACGGGCCGCCGATGCGGTCCGCGCCTCGGCTGACGAGGCGCCCGACAGCGAAACCGCCGCCCTCGTGCTCCAGGCTGCCGACGCTGGGGAGGAAGCGGCCCGCGTGGCGCGGGCCGAGCTGCGATTCCTACGCGAGGTCGCCGAAGTCGACTCGGAGCTCGCCGCAGCGACCGCAACGTGGGACAAGGCGGGCAGCCAGAGCGAGCGGCGAGCCCGGCTCGCCGAGGTGGCCGCTCAGGCAACCAGCGCCGGTGGAGAGACGTATGACGCAATGCGGCAAGCCTTCGCACGGGAGCCGCTGGGCGAGGACGTGCTCGAGGCGGACAGCGCCGACCGTGTCTGCTGGCGCGGCACGTCGACGGTCGCTGCGACAGCGGAGGCGCTCGTCGAGCAAGTGGAGCGATTGCGGATCATGCTCAGCTGACGGGTGCATCCCGGGCCACCGGCGGCCACGGCCCTCCCACCAGGCCTTCGATGGCCTCCATCACGCCGAGCACGATCTGTTCGCCTCCCCAGGGTCCGACGACCTGGACGCCGATCGGTGCCCCGCCGTCATCGCGGCCGGCGGGCACAGACCCAGCCGGCGTCCCGGCGAGATTCCAGCTGTTCGTCAGTCGCGTCATCGCGGACACCACCGGCTCAGCGGCACCCGCCACGTCGATAGGGTCCACGCCGACGGGCGGGATCCGGCAGGCACGGTCGGGATCACCAGCGCGTGCACGTCAGCGAACGTGCTGCGCAGCTCGCGCCGCAGGCGAGACTGCACCGCTCGCGCCTCGGCCACCCTGCTCAACGGCACAGCCCTGGCAGCGAGGAGCCGGGCGCGCACGTCGTCGGGAAAGCTCTCGGGTCGCCGGGCGAGCGCGTCGCCGTGCACGCTGAGCGCTTCGGCGGCCAGGATGCGCCCGTTGGCGGGGGCGCTGACCGCCAAGGCAGGGAGGTCGACGCGAACCAAGGCGACGCTGCCCGCCGCCAGCGCGTCGAGTACGCCATGCCACACGCGGCGGACCTCGTCGTCCAGCCGGGCTGCGGCTAGCTGGACCGGCACGCCCAGGCGCATCGGTGTGGGGAGTCGAGGCTCGGTCGGAACACCGGTCAGCGCAGCCAGCAGCCTGGCAACGGTCCCCACGTCACGGGCCATCGGGCCCACCGTGTCGAGGCTTGACGCCAGCGGCTGAGAGCCCTCGGCGGGCACCAGCCCGAACGTCGGCTTGAGCCCCACAACACCACAGCAGGCGGCGGGGATCCGGATGCTGCCGCCGGTGTCGGTGCCTAGGGCTGCGTCGATCAACCCGGCCGCGAGAGCCGCGGCCGACCCGCCCGAGGAGCCGCCGGCGATTCGGTCGGGGGCGCGGGGATTGCGGGTCTGCGGGGTGACGATGCCGTATGCGAGCGGATGGGTGGCGGTGCGGGCGACGAGTCGGGCTCCGGCGGCGGTGAGCCGGGCGACGGCCACCGCGTCCGCGCCGCTGACCGCGGATCCCACCACAGCGGGCGCGCCGCACTCCCGCGGCTGGCCCGCGACTGCGAGGACATCCTTGACGCCGACTCGCAGCCCTTCCAACGGCCCCGGCAGCGCGGGCCGCTGAAGCCATGCCACGATTGCATCCTCGCGTGTCGGCGCCGAGGGACGCGGCACGGGCCGGCCTTGCTCAGGTGGCGGACACCGAAGCCGGCGCGGCCTGGCGGAACCAAGCCGCGGTGCGCGCTAGGCCATCGGTCAGGGACACCTGTGCCTTCCAACCCAGCAGCGATTCCGCCAGGGTGGTGTCAGGGCGTCGCACGTTCGGATCGTCGACCGGCCGGGGATGGAAGACCACGCCGAGATGATTGCCGACGGCCTGCTGGACCGCTTCTGCGAGCTCGAGCATCGTGACCTCCTCCGGGTTGCCGATGTTGACGGGGCCGACCTCGTCGGCCGCGAGCAGGCGCAGCAGGCCTTCGACCTCATCGTCGACGTAGCACAGCGACCGGGTCTGCATCCCGTCGCCGTGGAGCGGCAGGGGCTCGTTGCGCAGCGCCGCGCCGAAGAATGCGGGGATGGCGCGACCATCGTTGCGGCGCATGCGCGGCCCGTAGGTGTTGAAGATCCGTGCGATGCGCACCTCAATGCCGTGCTGTCGGTGGTACGCCAGCGTCATGGCCTCCGAGAATCGCTTGGCTTCGTCGTAGACCCCCCTGGGGCCGATCGGGTTGACGTTGCCCCAGTAGGACTCGAGCTGAGGGTTGACAGCAGGGTCGCCGTAGACCTCGGACGTCGATGCGAGGAGTAACCGGGCGCCTTTGGCCCGCGCGAGACCCAGCGCCTTGTGGGTTCCCAGCGACCCCACCTTCAAGGTCTGTATGGGCCAGCGCACGTAGTCGACGGGTGAGGCGGGTGACGCGAAGTGCAGGATGTGGTCGACCTGACCCGGCACCCACAGGTAGTCGGTGACGTCGTACTCGACCAAGCGGACGGTGCCCGTCCACACCGGCGCCCGCATCCGTCAGGCCCTGCGCCTGCAGTCGCAGTCATGATCAGCTCCTTGGAGGACCCGGCAACGATCGCCTCTTCGGTCACGCTGGGGCGGACGACCTGCACGGTGGCGGTGGTGACGACTTGCTGCGTGGGGGCGCCGGCGACGACCGTCTCTTCGCAGGGCCCGGAGCGGACAGCGTCCACGGTGGACTGGGCGACGACCTAGTGCGGGGAGGTCCGGGCCGCGACACGCTCCGCGGTCAGGCAGGTCACGACGTCATGGCCGGTGGGCAGGGCAACGACTGGATGCACGGCCACACGGGGAACGACTCGTTGAGCGGCGACTCGGGCGGGGATTTCCTTCACGGTGGCCCGGGCACGGACCAGTGCGACGGAGGCACCGGCAAGGACCGGGCGTTCCGCTGCGAGCGGCGCCGAGCCATCCCGTAGCTGCCGCCGCATCTAGGCGCACGGGTGAGCCGTGGGCCACGGGCGGTGATCGGGCTAACACCTCCGACTGCAGTTCGGTGCGTCCGTGGCGGCCTTGCCGAAGAAGGGCTGACCCTCGTCGACGGATCAAGCCGCTCGCATCTCGAGCATGTGGTGGAAGGCGTTCACCACGTTGGGCGGATGCTTCAGCTCGCTGAGGGCGCCCAGGTCCAGAACCTCTAAATCGGCGCGGGCCGCCTCTTTCTCGTAGAAGTCCAGCGGGCGGCGCAGGTCGGGGAACTCGTCCCAGGATCCTCCGCCCTTGGAGGACCCAAGATGGACCGTTGCGAAGAAGCGGCCATCGTTGGCCAGGTGTTCCTTGACGCAGCGCAGCGCGCCGCCGAGCACCGCGTCATCGAGGTGTGGAAGAACGGAGAACGCCCAGATCACGTCGAACTTCACCCCCAGGTGAAGAAGGTCAAAGTCGCTTCCGTGGATCAGTCTGGGTCGCTTGTGCTCCAGCCCAGCATCAACCAATTCCGCACGGGCCGCTGTCAGTGCCTGCTCGCGGGCGTTGACGCCCCAGTAGTGACCGTCGTCGAGCACGTTGATGATCGGGATGCCACCGCGCAAGGTTCCGCAGCCGAGGTCGAGCAGGCGGTGCTGCGGCTGCAAGCCGGCGTCGCGGAGGAACGAGATCTGGTAGTCGCGCTTGACGCGCCACGCCTGTCGCGGTCCTGACAGGGCGTGCCGCCGATCCTGCCGGCTCGCGAAGACTAGAGCCAGCTCGTCGGCGCGGCGTTTGACGGCGCGCAGAGGCCGCCTCAGCGAAGATCTCTTCAACGCTCGCTTCAGCGAGCGGCCGGCCCGCACGTACTCCTCCTGGTATCCCACCGCCATCCGAGTGTAGCCATCCGAGGGCTGGCGGTGATGCTGGCTTCGTTGGCAACACCCTTGCCGGTATCCGCTCAACTGGCCGATGCTGACCTAGTGCTTGTCGGGGCCGGAGACATCAGTACGTGCACGAACAACAATGACGAAGCGACCGCGCAACTGCTCGACAGCATCGACGGCACGGTGTTCACCCTCGGCGACAACGCCTACCCCAACGGCACGGCTGAGGAGTTCGCCACCTGTTACGAGCCC
>JACCVM010000175.1 GCA_013698135.1 Euzebyaceae bacterium
ACCTTGGCGAACTGCCGGTAGGTGCCGCCGTACACGTCGTTGGCCATCACCACATGGTCACCGGGACTGCAGGTCCGCAGCACCGCGTCGCCGGCGGCCAACCCCGAGGAGAACGCGAAGCCGTGCGTGGCCTGCTCCAAGGACGCCAGCGCCGCTTCCAGCGCGTCGCGGGTGGGGTTGCCACTACGCGCGTAGTCCCAGCCGCGATGCTCGCCGGCCGCGGTCTGCGCGAAGGTCGAGGTCTGGTAGACGGGCACGATGACCGCGCCGGTCTGCGGGTCGGGATCCTGCCCCGCGTGGATGGCGCGGCTGGCGAAGCCGAGCCCGTCCGCAGCGGTCATCGACGGTCCTTGCGCATGAGGAACTCGAGGATGTCGGCGCGGGTCAGCACGCCGGTAGGCACGGGGCCGTCGCAGACCAGCACCGCCGCCGCCTGCCCGGTCAGAACCGACATCGCCCCCTCGACGGTGTCGCGAGCGTCGACCACCGGCAGCGGGTCGTCCATCAGCTCACCGACGGTCCGGTCCAGCGTCGTCGGGTCGCGGAAGACGTGCTCGAGCAGGCCGCGCTCGCGGATGCTGCCGAGCACGTCGTCGCGCGACTCGGCGTCGTCGCGCTTGACCACGGGCATCTGGCTGACGGCGTAGGTGTGCAGCGTCGCGATGGCCTGGCGAACCGGCTCGTCGGGGTGAACATGCACGATGGCGGGCAGCTCGCCGCCCTTGACCGCCAGCACCTCACGCACTCGCGCCGCGGCGCCAGAGCGGTCGAGGAAGCCGTTGGAGGCCATCCAGTCGTCGTTGTAGATCTTCGACAGGTAGCCCCGGCCCGAGTCGGGCAGCAGCACCACGATCGTGGCGTCCGCGGGATACTCGGCGGCGACCTGCAAGGCCGCATAGGCGGCGGTGCCGCAGGAGCCGCCGACGAGAATGCCCTCTTCCCGCGTGATGCGTCGGGCGGTCAAGAAGGAGTCGCGGTCGCTGACCCGCACGTAGCGGTCGACCACGGCGGGGTTGAAGGTGCCGGGCAAGAAGTCCTCGCCGACGCCCTCGACGAGGTAGGGGCGGACCTCGTCGCCGGAGTACAGCGATCCCTCGGGGTCGGCGCCAACCACCAGCACGTCGGGGTTGCGTTCCTTGAGGTAGCGCCCCGTGCCGCTGATGGTGCCCCCCGTGCCAACGCCGGCGACGAACACGTCGATGCGCCCGTCGGTCTGTTCCCAGATCTCCGGGCCGGTGGAACGGTAGTGCGCCTCGGGATTGGCGTCGTTGTAGTACTGGTTGGGCTGGAACGCTCCGACGATCTCCTCGGTGAGGCGGTCGGCCGTCCGGTAGTAGCTGCGCGGGTCGTCCGGTTCGACAGCGGTGGGGCAGACCACCACCTCGGCTCCGAAGGCGCGCAGCAGGTCGATCTTCTCCTTGCTCATCTTGTCGGGCATCACGAACACACAGCGGTAGCCGCGCTGCGCGGCCACGATGGCCAGCCCGGCGCCCGTGTTGCCGCTGGTCGGCTCGACGATCGTCCCCCCGGGACGCAGCAGGCCGGCCTGCTCGGCGGCGGCGACCATCGCCAGGCCGATGCGGTCCTTCACGCTGCCGCCCGGGTTGAGGTACTCCACCTTGGCCAGGATGTTGGGCGCGACGCCGGCACTGAAGCGGTTCATCCGCACCAGCGGCGTGTTCCCGACCAGTTCGACGAGTGAGTCGACGACCTGCATGACAGCCTCCCGGGCCGGCGCCGGTGCCGGACCCGCCGAGCGTAGCCCGGCGAGACCGTCAGTGGCTCCGCAAAAAGCTCCGCACCGCGTCGCGGTAGAAGCCGAGTCGCCGGCGCCTCCGCTGTTCGCCAGGGGCGGTGGTGACCAGCCGGGGACCCCATGGCGTACGGCCGGCGAGGTGGATCACGATGAACGACGCCATCTCGGCGCTGTCTGCCGGGTCCAAGGGTGCGCTGCCGACGCACTCTTGGTTCCGCCACAGACTCACCACGAAGCAATCCCGCTCGGTGTGCCAGCTGATCCGCAGGTCCGACCGCGGGGTCGGCAGCAGCAGCCGAGCGGCAGGACCGGACGGCCACGGCGCCCGGTTGGGTCCGGACATCACCTGTGTCCTACCGCTTCGCTCCAGAAGGACATGCCGGCATCGTCGTGCCAGCCGCCGACCCCGTCAACGTCCGGTCGGGCACCACGGTGCCGGGCAGACGTTACGGATGGACCTCGGCGTACTTGCGCTGACCGGAGCTGCGGAAGGAGACCTTGCCGTCCGACAACGCAAACAGGGTGTCGTCGCCACCCCTGCCGACGTTGGCGCCTGGGTGGATCTTGGTGCCCCGCTGCCGGACGATGATGGTGCCCGCCGTGACGGCCTGCCCGCCGTAGCGCTTCACCCCGAGCATCTTGGGGTTGGAGTCGCGCCCGTTGTTGGACGAGCCTCCACCCTTCTTGTGCGCCATGCCGGTTCCTCCGGTCTCGATGCCCGCTGGGGCGCTACTGCTTGCTGATGCCGTCGACGCGGATGCGCGTCAGCCGCTGACGGTGGCCGTTGCGGTTGCGGTAACCCGTCTTGTTCTTGTACTTGAAGACGGTGAGCTTGGGTCCCTTGATCTGGTCGGTAACGACGGCCCTGACTGTGGCGGAGGCCAGATCATCCTTGCCGGAGGTGACCGATCCGTCGTCGTCGACCAGCAGCAACGGCCGCAGCGCGACCGCGCCCTCGTCGTCGGCGACCAGCTTCTCCACGTCGAGGGTGTCTCCGACCTGGACGCGGTACTGCTTCCCGCCTGTGGCGATGACGGCGTACACGATGCACTCTCCTGAAGTGGCAGAAAGAAGGCGCGCCGCAGCGCACCGGACCTCCAGTGTAGGATCGCGCGCTTTGCCCGTCAAAGGAGTTCGGCGCATGCAACCCCGGCTGACCGATCAGGCGCTCGTCGCCGTCAGCCTGGCCCGTGCCGCCGCGCTGGCCTCGGACCGCCACGCCACCGTGGCGGATCTGCTGGCGGCGCTGGCCGTGGAGAGCGAGGGGGAGGCCGGCCGGCGGCTGCGCAACCGCTCTTCGGCCGCCGCCGCTCTGGCCGAGCGTGCCGTGTCCGTGCCAGCGCCACCGATGGACGCCGCTGTGCGCAACGCCGTGCAGCACTCGGGCGCTCGCGCGGCGACGACGGTCGACCTGCTGGAGGCCGCCCTGGTGGTGGGCACCGACGACGTCGCCGACCTGCTGGCGGGCGCCGGCTACGACCGCGACCTCGACGGCTTCCTGGTCGACGACGTGTTCGGCGAGCTCGATGGTGCCGGTGAGACCTATGGCCTGTCGCCTGCCGGTGCGCCCGATCTGGACGAGCCGGCGGCGCGTGTCGTGGCCCAGGTCCGAGCCATCGCCGGCGGTGCGGTGGCCCTCTTGCTGGCCGTGGCCGCCGCGCCCGACGCCGACGGTGCGGTGCTACTGGGTGACCGCGAGGCGCTGGCGCTGGCGCGGTCGGATCTGGACCGTCGTGGCCTCGGCGACCAACCCGGCTGGGACGCCGGGCTCGACGTCGTGATCGATACCGCCGCGCAGCTGCGGGAAGGCGAGCGGACCACCACCCGCGACCTGGTGCGAGCTTGCCTGATTGCCGGCGGCGACGGCCCCAAGGCTGTGGTCGAGGAGGCGGATCGCGCGTGACTGCTGTCGAGTTCGACGGCCTGACGATGCGCCCCATCACCGCCGAGGAGTTCATCTCCTGGGGGCGCGCCACGGAGACGACGTTTTTCTCCGAGCCCAGCGACGAGGCGTTGGAGCGCTGGCGCGAGATCACCGAGCTGGACCGCACGCTGGCCGTCTTCGACGGCGACGACATCGTTGGCACGGCAGGCACCCTCAGCTACCGGCTCACGGTGCCCGGTGGCGAGCTAAATATGGGCGGACTGACGGCCGTGGGCGTGCTGCCGACGCACCGCCGCCGCGGGATCCTGCGCGCGATGATGGCCCGCCAGCTCGCCGATGTCGCCGAGGCGGGAGAACCGCTGGCCGGGTTGTTTGCCGCCGAGGCGCCTATCTACGGCCGCTACGGCTACGGGATGGCCGCGCCCGCCGTGTACTCCAAGCTCGCGGCGACGCACGCGCGGTTCCACGACAAGGTCGCGTTCGAGCGGGGCGTACGGTTCGTCGACGTCGAGGAAGCCGTCGCCACGTTCCCCGCGATCCACGACGCCGTACGAGCCACGCGGCCGGGCATGCCCAACCGCAGCCCGCGGGAGTGGCGGGCGTGGCTGACCCACGACCCCGAAGGTGAGCGCGACGGTTACAGCCGGCGCCAGCTCGCCCGGCTCGGCGAGCGCGGGTACGTGATCTACCGGGGCAAGGGCAACTTTGAGCAGGGACTGCCCAGCGGCACGCTGATGGTGATCGAGCACATGGCCACCGACGCCGTGGCAGCCGCCTCGCTGTGGCGGTTCCTGTTCGACGTTGACCTGGTCGGTGAGTTCGAGGTGAACGCCCGCCCGACCGACGACGGGCTGCCCTTGCTGCTGACGGATCCGCGTCGCCTGCGGTCGTGGACCTTCGACGGGTTGTGGCTGCGGCTGGTGCACCTCGACGCCGCCCTGGCCGGCCGGGCCTATGACCGCGAGGGCGAAGTGGTCCTGGACATCATCGACGAGCTATGCCCATGGAACGCCGGTGTCTGGCGCTTGGAGGCCGGTCCCGGTGGGGCGTCCTGTTCCAGGACGAGTGCCGCCGCCGACGTGCACGTCACCACTGCCGGCCTGGCGGCCGCGTTCCTTGGCACGATCCTGTTGGCTCGCCAGGTGCGCGCGGGCGCCGCCGAGGAGTACACGCCGGGCGGTGCTCGCCGCGCCGACCTGCTGTTCACCACCGACCCGGCGCCGTGGTGCCCCCAGGAGTTCTGATGACCGGCATGCTCGCCGTCCGCAGGCGTTGTGGCCGTTCTGGCTGGAACGTGACCCCGAGTCGGCGCGGGACGGCTACGGTCCCCGCTTCTGCGCCCGGCCGACGAGCTGCTCGGCATCCTGCTGGTCGAGCCACCGCCGCCTGCGCCTGCGCAGCGCCGAACCGTTCACGACCGGAGCCGTCAGCCGCGCCGATGCGTTTGTTTCGCACCGACGCGATGCCGTGGACCCTGTTCGACTTCTGACGGCGCCGACCCCCGGCGCGCGCGACGCTGGTTGATGCGGTGAAGGCGACGTGAACGTCAGAGCCCGAGGTGCAGGCGCAGCGCGTCGTCGAGACCCGTCATCAGCGAAGGCGGCACGCGCCCGACCGCTTCACCGACGCGCTGAAAGGACACGGCGCGCACCTGTTCGGCCTGTGCCTTTGAGTTCACCCGCAAACCACACTCCTGCGCCGTCAGGAGCACCTGAAACGGATACACGCGCCGGGTGTTCGACGTGACGGGGACGACGGTCACCACGCCACGTCCCAGTCGCGTCGCCGTCGTGTTGGCACCGTTGTTGCTGACAAGGACGGCGGGTCGTCGCTTGGCAGCCTCCGATCCTCGGGCCGGATCGAAATCCACCATGCGGATTTCTCCGCGACGCATCAGGGGGTCGGTGGCAGGCCGTCGGCGAGGGTGGACTCCCACGCGTCGCGGTCGTCACTGTCTGCCCACTCATCCCAGGCGTGTGCATAGTCGGGGCCAAGTTGGCTGGCCCGCAGCAGGCTGACGGCCTCACGAATGACCGCGGAACGCGACGCCCCTCCTTGCTCGCAGGCGTACGCGTCGATGAACCCGATGTCCTGATCCGGAAGGCTCACACTCAGCTTCATACCGCCGATGCTACCCTCTTCCTACCCGGCTCGTGGACCTTAGACGATCGACTCGACGATGCGCGCGCCGCGTCCCTCGCAGACATCGCAGCGGGTGGTGAAGCTCTCCTGCAGGCCCTGGCTGACGTTCTTGCGCGTCATCTGCACCAGACCGAGCTTGGAGATCTCCATCACGCGGGACTTGGTCTTGTCGCGCGCCAGCTCGCGGCGGAAGCGCTTGAGCACCTCGTCGCGGTTGGCCGGCACCAGCATGTCGACGAAGTCGATGACGATGATCCCGCCCATGTCGCGCAGTCGCAGTTGGCGAGCGATCTCTGTCGCTGCCTCGATGTTGTTGCGCAGCACCGTCTCTTCGAGGTTGCGCTCACCGACGAACTTGCCGGTGTTGACGTCGATGACCCACATCGCCTCGGTCTTCTCGACAATCAGGTAGCCACCCGACTTGAGCCAGACCTTGCGCTCCAGCGCCCGGCGGATCTGGTTGGTGATCTCATAGGCGTCGAAGACGTTGTCCTCGCCGGTGTGCACCGAGACCTTGTCGACGAACTCGGGACTGACGTCGTCGAGGTAGGTCCGCACCTGGGTGGCTAGCTCCTCGGAGTCCACCGTCAGCTGCGAGTACTCCGAGCCGAACACGTCGCGGATCACACGGATGACCAGACCCGGCTCCTCGTAGACCGCCTCCAACGGCTTGGCCCGCTCGGCGCGGGCGCTGACCTGGTCCCAGATCCGCTCCAGCCGGGCGACATCCGCCTCGAGCTGCTCACGGGTGGCACCTTCGGCGGCGGTGCGAACGATCAGACCGTAGCCCTCGGGCTTGAGGCCCTTGAGGATCTTGCGCAGCCGCTCTCGCTCGTCGTCGGTCAGCTTGCGGCTGATGCCCAGCATCTCCTCGCCGGGGGCGAGGACGCAGTAGCGACCGGCGATCGAGAGGTGCTGCGTGAGCCGAGCGCCCTTGGTGCCCATCGGGTCCTTGGTGACCTGCACGAGCACGGACTGGCCGAGCTTGAGCGTCTGCTCGATGCGTGGCAGCTCGCCTTCCAGATCGGCCTCGTCGTAGTTGACCTCGCCGGCGTAGAGGACGCCGTTGCGCCCCTTGCCGATGTCGACGAAGGCCGCCTCCATGCCTGGCAGCACGTTCTGGACCCGGCCGAGGTAGATGTTGCCGACGTAGGACACGTCCTCGCGGCGTGTGACGTAGTGCTCGACGAGGGTGCGCTCCTCCAACACGGCGATCTGGGTGCGCTTCTCACCGACGGTCACCATCATCCGCCGGGGCGGGCCCTCGGTGATCGCCCGGCGAGTCTCCTCGCTGACACCACCGAGCGGTCGGCGGGCGGTCGGCGGACCGCCCGTGGAGCGGCCGCGTGTGGAGCGCGTAGCGCTGCGCCCGCGCGCACTGCGGCTGCGCGCCTGCGGCCGGGTCGAAGAGGGGCTGTCCTCGGCCGACTCACTTTGGCTGAGCGCATCATCGACAGGCACGGTGTCGGCGGACGTGGTGTCGGCGGGCGCCGCATCGACGGGGGCGGCAGCGGTGGGGGCATCAGCCGGTGCCGTCGATTCCTCGCCGGCTGCCGCCTCGCGGCTGCGGCCCGATCCCCGCCGGCCGCGGCCCCTGCC
>JACCVM010000176.1 GCA_013698135.1 Euzebyaceae bacterium
GGTGCCTGAGCCCGCCGCGGCGGCTGGCGACGCCGAGGCGGCACTGGCCGCCGACTTGCGCAGCGCCATCGACGGGATGGCCGCCTTCGACCGGCTCGACTTCAAGAAGGGCCTGGAAGACCTGTGGTTCGGCATCGGCGCGGTCAACCGCTACGTCGAGGCACGCGCGCCGTGGAAGCTGCACAAGCATGGTGCTACCGATGAGCTCGGCCGTTGTCTGTACACCTGCGTGGACGCGTTGCGAGTCATCGCGGTGCTGATCAGCCCGGTGATGCCCGACGCCGCCGCTCGGCTGTGGGCCAAGCTGGGCCTCGGCGAGCCGCTGTCGGACCAGCGCTACCCGGCCTCGGTGCAGCCAGGCTTGCTACCCGTGGGTGCCGAGGTCGACCGCGGCGAGTTGCTGTTTCCCAAGCTGGAGGAGTAGCCCGGGCACGAAAAGCAACCTCGCGGCGCCGTCCTGCGTCCAAGCCAGGTGAGGAGGTGACGTGTGCGAACGGAGGCGTTGGCGCTGACCCTGGTGGCGGGCAGCGACGACTTCGCCGAGCTCTACGCGACGCACCACGCTGAGGCGCTGCGACTGGCTTACCTGCTCTGCGGCGACCCGCATCGTGCCGAGGATGCGGTCGCCGAGGTGTTCGCGAAGGTCTACCGGCGGACCCGCCGCCACAGCGTCGAGCAGCCGCGCGCCTACATCCGCCGAGCGGTGGTCAACGAGATGAACTCTCGGTTCCGGCGACTGGCGCTGGAGCGGCGGGAGGCCGGCCGACGCTCCGGCGACGACCGAGGAGCACGCGGCGTCGAGGAGCAGCACGCGGACGCCGACGTGGTCTTCGCGGCACTACAGGTGCTGCCCCGACGCCAACGCACTGCGGTGGTGCTGCGCTACTACGCCGATCTGTCCGAGGCCGACACCGCCGAAGTCATGGCCGTGTCGATCGGCACGGTCAAGAGCAGCGTGTTCCGAGGCCTCGAGCGTATGCGCGCCGTCCTGGAACGACAGGAGGAGGCGTGATGCCCGCCGACATTGAACAGACTCTCCGCCGCTGCTTGCGGACCCGCGCCGCGGACGTCGCCCCGGACCCTCGCACGTGGCAGCGCGTCCAGCAGCGCATCCGCCGCCAACGCACGCTGCGATGGGCTACCACCGGCGTGGCGGTGGCGGCCGTGGCCGCCCTAGTCGCGGTGCTGCTGCCGACGCTGAACGACAGCCGCATCCGCTTCGTGCCGCCGATGGTTGATCAGCCCCAATCGGCGCCGACGCCGTCTCCCGGGGTGTCCGTCCCCGCGGTGGGTTCCGCCTGCGGGGGACAGGACCCGCTGGTGCTGGTAGCGGCGACCCCGGACGGCGATCTGGTGGCGTCATGCGCCAGCGGCACGCAGCAGCAGGTAAGGACCGACACCGTTGAAGCCGAGCCCGCGTTCTCGCCTGACGGGGCACTGCTCGCCTTCACCCGCCGGGCTTTTCCAGACGAGACGGGACAGATCGTGCTGCTCGACCTCGCCAAGGACCAGGAGACCGTCGTTAGCGACGGCTACGGACCCGCCTTCGGCCCGGAAGGGCAGCTCGCGTGGCTTATCGACCAGCCCGACGACGGTTCCCACCCGCGGATCGTCGTCCGCGAGGAGCCGTTGGGCGACAACCTGAATGTCTTCCCCGTGTTCGGCGACCCCGCCGTGGAGTTCACCGCCCGTCATCTGGCTTGGGATGCCGGTGGCAAGCGGCTGTGGTGGGAGGCCGGCGATGAGGGCACCGAGTTGTGGACCGCCGACCTGGACTCGGAAGGTCCCGCGCCGACCCTGGTCGACGTGAGGGACGGATCCGACGGCTCGACCTACGTCGCCCCGTCCCCGAACCTGCCGAACCAGGCCATGGCCCTGCGGCTGTGCTGCGTCCAGATCGAAGGCGACCTCCCAGTCGACGCCGAGATCGGTGCGGTGATGCTGACCGATCAGACCGGCGGCGGCGGCGCGACCGTGGTGCCGGCGGGCTACCAGACGCTGCAGGGCTTGAGCCAGCTGCCCACGCCGCTGGACCTGACCGGTCCGCTGCACACCGCCGCCGCCGGCACACTTGACGTGCGCCGGGACGGTGACGGACGTCCCGCCGAGGCTGGAGGCCAGCCGCTGTGGCTGCCCGGCGACGCTCCAGCCCACATCGTCGGTGACGGCGACACCACGTACCTGGTGGACGGCTACGGCGACCTGATCGAGCTCGACGTGGCCTGGACGGGCGTGGCCGTTAACCCTGCGTACGCCCCACGCATCGCAGGCGAGCCGCCCGTCCGGAAGCCGGAACCGACCGAGCCGGAACCCACCGAGCCGGAACCCACCGAGCCGGAAACCAGCGACTCGGCCACCACGACCGTGCAGGTCTACTTCAGCGACCAACCCAACCGCGACTGCACGTCCGTCCGCGGCTACCAGCGGCGGGTAGAGGCACCGGCCGTCGCCCGTGGAGCGCTGGAGGCGCTGCTGGCAGGGCCGACCGCGCAAGAGCGGGCGCAGGGCGCCGGTGGCTGGTTCTCCAGCAAGACGGCAGACCTGCTCAACGACGTCAGCATCGCCGGCGGAGAGGCACGCCTCGACTTCGACGGCCTCTTCGACCACCTGAACAGCAATGTGGGTACGAGTTGCGGATCGGCCATCCTCCTGTCGCAGCTGAACACCACGCTCAAGCAGTTCTCGACGGTTGAACGCGCCGTCTACTCGATCGACGGCGACATCGAGGCGTTCTATGCCGGGCTCGAGGGAACGGTGCCCGACCCCGATGCCTCACTTCCCGACCCTGCAGCACGGATGCGTGACCGGTTGGTGATCGCCGCCGACTCCGCAGGGAAGTCGGGGGACTACGATGAGATCGCGTCGCTGATGTCCGAGCGGGACTTCTACTGCGGCCGCCACACTGGGAACTGCGTTCAGCGCTGGCAGCGCCAGCAACGGCGGGGCGGCGATCCGATGGGCTATCTGGCCGAGCTGCTGCGCGACACCTGGGCAGAGGACGACGAGCGCCCCGACCTGAATGTCTGGCCGCCAGACACCAGCCTGGTCACGACCTTCGACGTCAAGAGTGGGGCGGTCATCACCGACAGCGGCGAGTGGGTGCGGTTCGTCGGCGAACCGGGCTAAGCGCGGCACGCCTGGTAGCGTGTGGCGTATCCACTGTCGTCGAGGGCTTTGCCGCGTCCACAAGCGGGGATGAGGCGCACGCCGTGTACATCGACACCCACTGCCATCTCGAACTCATGGACGCCTCCGGGTCCCATGACGCCATCGCCCGTGCCCGCGAGGCCGGCGTGGAGGCCATGGTCACGGTGGGTATCGACCTGGCAT
>JACCVM010000210.1 GCA_013698135.1 Euzebyaceae bacterium
CGCCAACACCGGGCTCGCCGGCGCGGGCGATTGCCAGCAGGATCCCCAACCCGAGGGCGGTGATGACCAGCGACGAGCCTCCGAAGCTGACCAGTGGCAGGGTGACCCCGGTCACGGGCAGCAGACCGACCACCGACCCGATGTTGATCACGGCCTGCAGCAGCAGCCAGCCGGTCAACGAGGCGGCCAGCAGCCGTCCGAACGGGTCGGGAGCGCGGCGGGCGGCACGCATCCCGAAGACCGCCAGCAGCCCGAACAGCAGCAGGACGGCCATGGCACCGACCAGGCCGAGTTCCTCGCCGATGATCGCGAAGATGTAGTCGGTGTGGGCGTTGGGGATGTACAGCCATTTGCCGCGGCCCTGACCCAGCCCGGTGCCGGTCCAGCCCCCCGATCCCAGGGCCAAGTACCCCTGCACCGTCTGGTAGCCGTAGTGCGCCGGATCCGACATCGGGTCCAGCCAGGCCATGAACCGGCCGCGGCGGTAGTCCGACGTGGCGATCCCCACGGCGCCCAGCACCCCCAGCAGCGCCATCCCGGCACCGACGATGCGCACCGGCAGCCCCGCGGCGATCAGCGTCACCCCGCCGATGCAGGCGATCAGCACGGCGGTCTCAAGGTCCGGCTCGAGCATCACGAGCACGCCGACCAGCCCGAGCAGCGGCACGGCAGGCAGCAGCAGTCCACGCAGGTCACCTCGGCGCAACGCCTTCCAGCGTCGCGCTAGTACGTGGGCCAGGTACAGCGGCACCGTCAGCTTGAGTAGCTCACTGGGCTGGAAGCGCAGCGGCCCCAGGTCGATCCAGCGGCGGGCGCCGTTGACGACGACGCCGACGCCGGGGAGCACCACCGCGGCCGCGGCCAGCAGCGACACCACCAGCAGCGGCCCCGCCAGGCTGCGCCAGCGCCGGTAGTCGCTGCGCGCCGCGACGACGAGCAGCGGCAGGCCGAGCAGGCTCCACAGCAGTTGCCGCGCGAAGATGCCGAAGGCGTTGCCGCTCTCGGCGGTGGACGCGACGAAGGACGCCGAGAACGTCATGATCAGGCCGAGCAGCCACAGCACCACCGTGGTGGCCACCAGCGCCTGGAACTCCGTCGTCCGCTGGCCTGCGACGGTGGGCCGCGTCCAGCGCACGGCGGTGGCGGCGCGCGCCCGCGCGCCTGCGAGGTCACTGGCCACCAACGACCTCCCGGCGAGGCAGCGCCGCGACGGCGCTGCGGAAGGCACGGCCCCGCTCGGCGTAGTCCCGGAACTGGTCCATCGAGGCGCAGGCGGGAGCCAGCAGCACCGTGTCACCCGGGCGGGCCAGGTCGGCCGCGGCCCGGACCGCGACGTCCAACGTTCCGGCCTGGATGACTGGCAGGCCCAGCTCCTCGACGAGCCGGGCGAGGTCTGGTCCGGCGGTGCCAATGGTGGTGGCGGCGCGCACGTAACGCGCGACCTCGGCGCGCAGAGACTCGAAGGTCAGGCCCTTTGCCAGACCCCCGGCGATCCACACGACCCGACGGCCGCCGCCATCGTCGGCGCCCCCGAAGGACGCCAGTGCGGCCGCCGCCGCATGCGGGTTGGTGGCTTTGGAATCGTTGACGTAGACAACTCCGTCGACCGTGGCCACCACCTCGAGGCGGTGCGCACCCGCGGAGTAACCGCGCATGGGCGCGGCCAGGGCGCTGGGGTCGGCGCCAGCGCAGCAGGCGGCGGCAACGGTAGCGGCTGCGTTGGCCAGGTTGTGCGGACCGCGGATCGCCAGCTCGCCGACGCCGACAACCTCGACCGGCTCCTCGCCGAGGAAGGCCACGATCGCGCCGCCGTCGACGCCGACCTGCCCCTGCCGCGGCGGCGACAGGGTGAAGGCGGCACGGCGCCCGGGAGGCGGATGGGCAGCAGCGATGGCCTGCGCGCCGGCGTCCTCGGCGTTGACGATCGCCCAGTCGCTCGGGCGCTGCGAACGCCATACGCGGGCCTTGGCTGCCTGGTAGCCGTCCAAGCCGCCGTGCCAGTCCAGGTGGTCGGGTGCCAGGTTGAGCAGCACGGCCACCTCGGGACGCAGCGTGTGCGTGAACTGCAGCTGGAAGCTGGACAGCTCCGCGACCACCACAGCGGGGGGCTCGTCGGCGCCGAGGACCGACACCAGCGGGGTCCCGATGTTGCCGGCCGCCAGTGCACCAAGGCAGGCGGCCAGCAGCTCGGTGGTGGTGGTCTTGCCGTTGGTGCCCGTTACCGCCAGCAGGCGGATCCGCCCGGCGGCCAGCCGCCACGCCAGCTCCGGCTCGCTGTAGACGGGCACCCCCCGGCGGACCGCGGCGGCGAGCACGGGGCCGTCCTGGGGCACTCCCGGGCTGGTCACCACCAGGTCGACGCCGTCGACGTCGGCGGCGGTCGAGCGCCCCAGCCCGACCGTGGCGCCCCGGGCGCGCAGGGCCTCGGCCCGGGCCGCCAGCGCGGGACTGTGGGCCGCGTCGACGGCATGCACCTCGACCCCGCGCCGCAGCAGCTCGCGCGCAGCCGCCTCGCCGGACACGCCAAGCCCCACGACCAGGACACGGCTGCCGGGCGTCATCCCGCCACCCCCCGGTTGATGGCCTCGGCGTAGAACAGGCCAAGACCGAACCCCACCGCCAGGCCACCGACGATCCAGAAACGCACCATCACGGTCGTCTCGTGCCAGCCGCCGAGCTCGAAGTGGTGGTGCAGCGGGGCCATCTTGAACAGCCGCTTGCCGAACAGCCGGAAGCTGCCAACCTGCAGGATGACACTGGCGGTCTCGACCACGTACAGACCGCCGATGATCACCAGCAGCAGCTGGGTCTCGGTGAGCACGGCCAGGGCGGCGAGCAGGCCACCGATCGCCAGGGATCCCGTGTCGCCCATGATGATCTTGGCGGGAAACGCGTTCCACCACAGGAATCCCAGGCAGGCGGCCATGGCCGCGGCGGCCGCGATCGCCAGCGCATCGGCGTGCAGGGTGACCGCCAGCGAGTAGTCGGCCGCATGGCGGAACTGCCAGAAGGCGATGACGGTGTACGCGCCGAAGACCAGGGCGCTGACGCCGGCGGCGAGCCCATCAAGGCCGTCGGTCAGGTTCACCGCGTTGGAGGTGGCCGCCAGCATGATGAAGCACCACAGCACGAAGAAGCTCCCGAAGTCGAAGCTGGTCGCGCCGATGAACGACAGGTTGGTCGAGGTCTCCGCGACGTATTGGGCGCCGACCGCGAAGATGCCCGCCACTAGCGCCTGGCCCGTGAACTTGGCCGTCTTGGTCAACCCGAGGCTGCGGTTGCGACGGATCTTGATGTAGTCGTCGAGGAAGCCGACCGCACCCATCCCCGCGAACACCCCGACGGCCAGCATGCCGCCGGAGGACCAGGCGTCGACGAAGCTGACGGTGCCGCGGGCCGACCACCAGCCGGTCAGCGTGGCCACGACATAGCCGAGGATCGCCGACAGAATGATCGCCGTGCCGCCCATTGTGGGGGTCCCGCGCTTGGACATGTGGGCCTGCGGTCCGTCGTCGCGGATCAGCTGCCCGTAGCCCCGGCGGCGGAAGAAGCGGATCACCAGCGGCGTTCCGACCAGCGACGCGATCAGGGCGACGCCGGCGGCGAGGAGGACGCTGCGCATCCCGAAGATGTCGTTCACGGGCCCTGCCCCGGCGCGGGTGACCGTGACGCCGGCGTGTGCAACGCGGCGGCGACGCGCTCCAAGCCGACCGAACGGCTGGCCTTGACCAGGACCGCGTCACCCGCCGTCAGCCAGTCGCGCATGCGAGCCACCGCCTCGTCGCCGTTCGAAACGACGGCCACCGAGCCGGCGGGCAGGCCGGCCTGCCGGGCGCCCTCGGCGACAGTGGCGGCCCGTTCACCCACCAATACCAGGCCATCCAGATCCAGCTCGCCGGCGCGCCGGCCGATGTCGCGGTGCGCACCATCGGCGTCGGTGCCCAGCTCCGCCATCTGTCCGAGGACGGCGAAGCGCCGACCGGACACGGTCATCGCGGCCAGCGTCACCAGGGCCGCCGCCATCGATGCCGGGTTGGCGTTGTAGGCGTCGTTCAGCACCAGCACGCCGTCGGCGGTGGTGGACAGCTCCATACGCCAGCGCGACACACTGGCTTCGGCCAGAGCCAGCGCCGCGTCGGCCAGGTCGACGCCGCAGGCCTCGGCGGCCGCGAGCGCCGCCAGGGCGTTGCCGACGTTGTGGGCACCGGGCAGGGGCAGCCGGACGGCGAGGTCGCGGACCCGGAACGCCGCCCGGGCCTGGATGTCCAGCCGCACGTCGACCGCGCGTAGGTTGGCATCCGGACTCGTGCCGAAGGTCACCACCCGGCAGCTGGCGCGCTCAGCCATCGCAGCGACGCGTGGGTCGTCGGCGTTGAGCAGCGCCACCCCGTCGGCCGGCAGCGCCGCCACCAGCTCGGCTTTGGCCTCGGCGACGGTGTCAACGCTGCCGAACATCTCCAGATGCGCCGCGCTGACGTTGGTCACCACACCCACGTCGGGGCGCACGATCTGGGCCATCTGGGTGATATGGCCGAGACCGCGCGCGCCGAGCTCGGCGACCAGCACCTGCGTGCCGGTTTCCAGCAGGCAGCACGTCAGGGGCACACCCAGCTCGTTGTTGTAGGAGCCGGGGTTGGCCACCACCCGGCGGCCGGCACCGACGGCCGCGGCGACGAGGTCCTTGGTGGTCGTCTTGCCGCTCGATCCGGTGATGGCCACGACCGTCGGGTCGATGCTGGAGCGCAGCCATGCGCCGAGGCCGCGCAGGGCGTCGCCGGGATCGTCGACCGCCACCCCACCGCGGGCGACGGCGGCGTAGTCGACGCGGCACAGGTAGCCGCCGGCCCCTGCGGCCACGGCAGCCCGGATGTGATCGTGGCCGTCCGTCTGCTCGCCGGGCAGCGCCACGAACAGCGAGTTGGGCCGGACCGTGCGCGAGTCCATGGTGACGTGGTCCACGGCCCGACGACCGTCGGCGGGGTCGCATACGACACCGCCCACGACCTCGGCCAGGTCGTCCAGGGTCAGGCGCATCACCGGGACGCTCCCGGAGCACTCGTGGCGGTGAGCAGCGCCCGGGCGACCAGACGGTCGTCGAACTCCACCGTCCGATCCGCCAGCTCCTGGTAGGCCTCGTGGCCCTTGCCGGCGATGATCACGACATCCCCTGAGCCGGCGGCGTCAAGGGCCGCGGCGATGGCGTCGCGTCGGTCGATGACCACCTGCCAGCGCGCGCCGTAGACGACGGCGGCACCACCGGCTACCCCCGCGAGGATCGCCGTCGGGTCCTCGCTGCGCGGGTTGTCACTGGTCAGCACCGCCAGATCAGCCAAGCGGGCGGCGACCCGTCCCATCAGGGGCCGCTTGCCGGTATCGCGATCGCCGCCGCAGCCGACCACGACGACCACCTTGCGACCCGAGTCGGGACCCACCATGCGGCGGGCCGCGGTCAGCACTCGCTCCAGCGAGTCGGGGGTGTGGGCATAGTCCACCAGGACGGTGAACGGCTGTCCGGCGTCCACGGGTTCCATGCGCCCCGGCACCCCACGGCAGGCGGCGATCCCCGCGGCGGCCGCGTCGAGGTCGACGCCGGCGACCTCGGCGGCGGCCATCGCACACAGCGCGTTGGCCACATTGAAGTCGCCTACCAACGGTGTGCGAACCGCGACGGCGCCGGTGCGCAGCTGCGCGACGAAGCGGCAGCCCTCCTCGGTGGTCTGCACGTCCGTGGCGCCGACGTCGGCTGCCGTAGCGGTGCCCGACGGGCTCAGCGCCACCAGCTCCACGTCCGAGGTCTGCGCCAACCGCCGCCCGTAGGGGTCGTCGACATTGATCACGGCGGTCTTGGTGTAGTCGGAGGTGAACAGCAGCGCCTTGGCCTGGAAGTAGTCCTCGAGGTCGGCGTGGAAGTCCAGGTGATCCTGGCTGAGGTTGGTGAACACGGCCACCGTGAAGCGGGTGCCGGCGACCCGCCCCAGGGCCAGACCGTGGCTGGACACCTCCATCGCGGCCGCGGTGACCGCCGCGTTCCGCATGCGCGCCAGCAGGCGCTGCACGTCGGGGGCCTCCGGGGTGGTCCGGACGCCGGGGACGGCCTGCCCGGCGATCAGCGTCTGCACTGTGCCGATCAGCCCCGTGCGGTGGCCGGCGGCCCGCAGGATCGACTCCAGCAGGTAGGCGGTCGTGGTCTTGCCGTTGGTGCCGGTGATCCCGCACAGCGTCATCGCCGCCGAGGGATGCTGGTGCACCTCCGCAGCAACGGGTCCCAGCGCGGCGGCAGTGGAGGGGACCTGCAGCTGCGGCACCGGCTGGTCGAGCACGCGCTGCACCAGCAAGGCGGGGCTGCCAGCGGCGACCGCCGCCGGCGCGAAGTCGTGGCCGTCGGCATGCTCGCCGGGACGGCAGGCGTACAGCATCCCTGGACCGGCCTGCCGGCTGTCGTGGGTGACGTCGCGCACGACGACGTCGGCGTCGCCTGGGACCAGGCGGGCACCGGAGCCTGCCGCGCGCAGCAGGTCGCGCAGCTGCGCGGCGGGTGCGTCGGAGAAGTTCGTCACGAGGGCTCAGTGGTCGAGGGCAGGCGTCGGCGCTGGCAGGCGAGCATACGGGTGTGCCCCCTTTCTGCCCGGCAGCCACCACGGCCGGACGGACGGGCGGCGCCACATCGGACTGCGATACGTAGCCGTAGGCGGTGGCGCATCTCACTGCGCATCCGACTAGCGCCGCGCGGGACGGTGCACCCATGCGGGCAGGGCCGGGCGCCGCGTCCACCGCGGAAGCGGCGAACGGGCGAGCGGCGAGGGTTCGCCGGCGGCTGCCGTGGTGACGGCACTGCCGACCACCGGTGCGGCGGAGCGGGCGTCAGGGTCCGACGGTGGCACGTGGCGGTGGTTGAGGGTGAAGCCCATGATGTCGGCGAACACCGGGCCGGCGGTCAGGCCGCCGTAGTACAGCGGCCGCGGCTCGTCCAACGCGACGCCGACCACCACGGCGGGGTCCTCGGCGGGTGCGAAGCCGACGAACGAGCCGACGTAGGCCCCAGCCTCATAGCCGCGCCGGGTGGTTGACGGCTTCTGCGCCGTTCCGGTCTTGCCACCGACGGCGTAGCCCGGCACCGCACACAGCTCACAGGTGCCGTGCTCGTCGTCGACGACACCGACCAGCATCCGGGCCAGCGTGTCGGCGGTCTCCTGGGACACCACGCGGCGCCGCGGAGCGGTCGCGGCGGGGCGCAGCTGATCGTCGGGGCCCACGTTCCCGCGCACCAGTGACGGCTGCACCTGCTCGCCACCTGACGCGATCGTGGTGAAGACCGACGCCACCTGCAGCAGCGACGCCGACACGCCCTGCCCGATGCTGATGGTCGGCAGGCTCGTGTCCCACCAGGTATTCACCTCCGGCAGCAGGCCGGCCGACTCGCCCGGGAAGCCAACCCCCGATACGCGGCCGTAGCCGAAGCGCTCCAGGTACTCGTGCAGGCGCCGGGGCCCCACCCGCTGGGCCAGCTTGATGGTGCCGATGTTGGACGACTGCGCCATGATCTCGGCCAACGTCATCCGCTGCGTCGGGTGGCTGTGCGAATCGCTGAACACCTTGCTGCCAACCCGGTGGGTGTCGGGCACCTTCAGGCGTTCCCGGACCGAGATCGCTCCCTCCTCCAGCGCCGCACTGGCGGTGATCACCTTGTTGACGCTGCCGGGCTCGAAGATGTCGGTGACGACACGGTTACGCCGTGCCGCGACCGGCGAGTTGCCGATGCGCTCGGGGTCATAGGTCGGCACCGAGGCCATCGCCAGCACCTCGCCCGTGGCGACGTCGAGCACGACGGCGGAGCCACCCTCGGCGCCGTAGCCAGACACCGCGTCGCCGAGCACCCGTTCGGTCATGGACTGAATCTGGCGGTCGATGGTCAGCACGACGTCGCGCCCGGGTACCGGCGGGGTCACCTGCCGTGGCGCGGCGCTGATCTCCAGGCCGCCGGGTGCCCGTTCGAGCTGCAGCGCGCCAGGCTGGCCGGCCAAGATCGGATCCAAGCCAAGCTCCAGCCCGGCGAGCCCTTCGCCGTCGATGCCCGCGAAGCCGACGACATGCGCCGCGAGGCCGTCGGACGGATAGACGCGACGGGACTCCTCCAGCACTCCGACGCCGGGCAGCCGCAGCGCCGTGACCTGCTCCCCCACTCGCCAGGGCAGCTGGCGGCCGAGGTACACGAAGCCCTCGTCGCCCAGCAGCAAACCCTTCAGGTCTTGAGCGCTGCGGTCGAGCAGCGGCGCGAGGCTGCGCGCGATCACCATGGGAGGCATCCGGCTGCTGCGCACCTCGTGGGGATTGGCGTAGATCGTCGCGGCGGCCAGTGACATCGCCAGTGGCTCTCCGCCGCGGTCGTACAGCCGACCTCGGCGAGCGGGCAGCGTCAGCTGGCGCTGCGTCTGGCGCACGGCCAGACCGCGGTACTCGGCCGCGTTGACCACTTGGATGCTCACCAGGCGCCACCCCATGACCAGGGTGACGGCCAGGTAGACGGCGAGCAGCAGGGACAGGCGGCGGCGCGAGCTGGACCGCGCCATCGCCTCGCAGCAGCCGGCTACCGCGGAGTGCGCAACGGTCCGGGAGCGTGTGGGCCGCCTGCGAGGGTCTGCGGACCGGCCGGACGCCGCGGGCCGGCCGCGCACCGCTCCCATAGGCGGCCGGCTAGCCACCAGTGTCCGGGGGCCGGGACGCAACATGCGAGCTGGCCCGTGTCGGCTGGAGAGCGAGGAACGCCGGCTGCTCCGCGGGGACCATCCCGAGCCGTCGCTCGGCGTGCCGGCGGATGCGGTCTGGCGCCTCCAGCCGCGCGACGCTGACCGTCAGCCCGTCGACGCGCAGGTTGAGCGTGTCGACTTCGCGAACCAGCTCGCGGTGGGCGAAGGACTGCTCTGCGGCCAGCGCGTTGAGCGCCACGCTCCCGAAGACGCCGGGCACGGCCACGAAGATCATCAGCGCGAGATAGCGGCGCGCGTGGCGCGGTGGACCGACGAGGCGCAGCTGCGGCCGGCGTGTCGGCGGGATCTGCGGTCGTGGCGCCACCGGGCGTCGAACGGGAAGGGCAGTCATGGTCAGGCCTCCTGCGACGAGGCGGTCGGTAGCTGGCCCTGGGCGACCTTCTCAGCCGCCCGCAGCCGGGCTGAACGAGCGCGAGGGTTGCGGCGGATCTCGGCGTCGTCGGGTCGCTGCGCGCCCCGGGTCACCAGC
>JACCVM010000218.1 GCA_013698135.1 Euzebyaceae bacterium
TGTGCCGAGCACGGGCTGGACTTCGTGCCGGGCGTGGAGCTGTCCACCGAGTACGAGGAGCGCGGGATCCACCTGCTCGGCTACTGGGTCGACTCCCAGCATCCCGCGCTGGTGGCCGAATGCCAGCGTCTGCGCGCCGAACGCGACCGCCGCGCCGACGCCATGGTCGCCAACCTGGCGCGACTCGGGGTCGACATCTCGATCGACGACGTGCGCGCCCAGGCGGCCGGCGCGCCGGTTGGGCGCCCACACCTCGCGGCGGTGATGGTCGGCAAGGGCTTGGTGGCCGACGAGGATGAGGCGTTCGATCAGTACCTGGCCGACGGCGGACCCGCCTACGAGCCGAAGCGTGCCCTCGCGCCTGTCGACGGGGTAGCGCTGATCAGGGCGGCGGGCGGCACCGCGGTCCTGGCCCATCCGGGTCTCGGCAGCATGGACACCCCCCTGAGCACCGTGCTGCTGGATCAGCTGCGCGACGCCGGGCTCAAGGGCGTCGAGGCCGACCACTGCGGGCACGAGCCGGCAGTCCGCGACTACTGGCGGGCAGCAGCCCGCCGGCGAGGGATGTCGGTCACCGGCTCCAGTGACTTTCATGGAGCGCGCAAGGAGAGCAAGATCGGGGACGCAACGACGAGCGTGTCCATCGTCGAGGAGCTGCGACGCCGCGCAGCCACGGCGGGAGACGGCATCGGATGACGACGACCACCGAGAAGGGGGCGACTGGATGGTAGGCCCAGCAAAGCGACTGATCCCGCTGCCGATGTTCGTCGTCACCAGCGAAGGCCCGCTGCGCGGCCGTGTGCTGGTGGTCGATGCCGACGAGCAGGTCCTCGGGCGCCGGGAGAACTCCGATCTGCAGCTCGGTGACCCGCATGTCAGCCGTGCCCACGCGGTGATCCGCAAACAGAGCGGTGCGGTCTGGCTGGAAGACCTGGGGTCCACCGGCGGCACCTTCGTCAACGCCGAACCGGTGACCGGCTCGCAGGCTCTGCGCCACGGCGACCTCGTGCGCTTCGGAACCGTCGAGACCCGGTTCGAGGACCGCAGCTCCATGATGGAGGGCGACGACGCGACGCAGCTGATCGAGCCGCCCCCTGTCGCGGACAAACCGATGCTGTCACCGCGCCAGCAGGAGGTCCTCAACTACCTCAAGGACGGGCTGACCAACCCGGAGATCGCGGTGCATCTCGGCGTCACGGAACGCACTGTCAAGGCTCACTGCCAGGAGGTGTTCGACCGGCTCGGTGCGCGCAATCGCACCGCCGCCGTCGCCGCCGCCATGCGCATGGGTCTCATCGGCGACGACTAATCGCTGGCCCTAGCTGCAGTCTCAGGACTGCGGGTCGAGGACGAATGACAGCCAAACGGTGGTCCCACCGCTGCCGGAGACCAGATCAACCCGTCCGCCCTGTGCTTCGGTGACAGCCTTGACGACCGTGAGGCCGAGACCCGACGCCCTTGCTGCCCCCTCGGCCCGTGTGGTCGTGAAGGGCTCGAAGACCGTTGGCAGTAGGGCGGGGTCGATGCCTGGTCCCTGGTCAGTGACGTCGAAGACGATATGGCCGTCAGCGCTTTGTGCGCCGACTCGTACCGGGGTGGTCACCGGCGTGTGTGTCCGGGCGTTGACCACGAGGTTGAGCAACGCCTGAGCGACCCGGTCCTCGTCACCGATGAACACGACGGGCGGAGCTTGGTCGAACTGGATGTCGTGGATACCGAGACCACCGAGCCGGTGACGCAGGGCCGCTAGGACGTCGGGCGCGAAGACCGGTTCGCGTGCGGTAGCACCGCTGAGGTCACCTCGGCCACGCTCCGGAGTGGATGATCCGCTCTGAGACGGGCTTGTATCGGAGGGCGGGACCTGGGTGTCCCGCCCTTGCCGTGCCCGGCCCCGGTCGCGGTGCCCCACCCATCGTTCGCTCGACCTGGGAAACGGGGATGGACACGTGAGGCGTATCACCGTCGAGGAGCGGCGAGCCAGGCTCGCCCGCCGCCATCGCCTGGCGCCCGCTGCACGGGCCGAAGACGTGACCGAGGTCTGCGGGGATCTGGTGGCGTTGCACTCCACCGACCCGGCGTCGGTGTACCTGGCGGCCTTCGCGCGGCTGCATTCGCCGCAGGTCGCGGCGATCGGGCGCGGCCTGTACGAGGACAGGACGGTGGTGCGGATGCTGGGCATGCGCCGGACCCTGTTCGTCGTCCCGGGCGATCTGGTGCCGGTGGTGCAGGGATCGTGCACCCAGCCAATCGGCGCCCGCGAGCGGCGGCTGCTGGTCGAGCGGCTCCAGCGACAGGGCATCGACGGTGACGCCGCCGGGTGGCTGTCGACGCTGGAGGACGCCACCTTTGCGGCGCTGCTGGCGCGCGGCGAGGCGACGGCCGCCGAGCTGTGCGACGACGTGCCCGGGTTGCGGCAGCCCGTGGGGTTCGGAGCGGTGGACAATCCCCGGATGCGCCAGCCGATCTGGCCTCGGGTGTTGCTGCTGCTGGCGGCGCAGGGACGGATCGTTCGCAGTCGCCCACGTGGCTCCTGGGTCAGCGGTCAGTACCGGTGGTCGCCCTCGAGGTCGTGGTTGGGCGGTGACATCGCGGCGCTGCCCGTCGACGAAGCGCGCGCTGCACTGGTTCGCCGGTGGTTGGCGGCGTTCGGGCCTGGCACGGCCGCCGACCTCAAGTGGTGGACGGGCTGGACCGCAGCGCAGGTGCGCCAGGCGCTTTCCGACGTCGGGCCTGTCGAGATGGTGCTCGACGGCGGCACGGGGTTGGTGCTCGCCGATGACCTGGAGCCAGTCCCGGCCGTCGAACCATGGGTGGCATTGCTGCCGGCACTGGACTCCACGGTGATGGGCTGGGCGCAACGCGACTGGTACCTCGGACCGCACCGTCCGGCGCTGTTCGACGGCAACGGCAACGCCGGACCCACCGTGTGGTGCGACGGGCGCGTGGTCGGCGGGTGGGGGCAGCGCAAGGGCGGGCAGGTCGTCTGGAAGACGTCGGCGCACAGGCCGCCGCCGCCGTGCGGACTGAGGCCGATCGACTCGAACGCTGGCTGGGCGATGTTCGGGTGACCGCCCGCTTCCGCACGCCGCTGGAGCGTGAGCTGACCGCCTGACTACGGTCGAGCCGCGAACACCAAGCGCGTCGCGTCGGTGGGAAAGGCGAACCAGGCGTAGCCGCTGCGCGGCGTGAACCGCGACAGCCCGCCGTCGTTGTCCCATGACCTGGCGTCGGGGGCGTAGCCCAGGTCGTGGTACTTGACGAAGGCGGCAGCCAGGCGGTCGCCCAGGTCGCCGGCCGGCGTGTGGGGGCGCGACTCGCCCTCCAGCACGACCGCCTCCTTGCCGTCCTCCAGGTG
>JACCVM010000234.1 GCA_013698135.1 Euzebyaceae bacterium
CAAGTCCTCAAGTAGCGAAGCGGTAGGACATGCAACCGACGATAGCCGCCTGCGAACGGAAGACCAGTCCTCATGCAGCGAAGCGGTAGGACATAGCAATGACCACGTCGACGCTGACGCACCTGGAGGGCTCGGAGTCTGGTCGGACCTACGACGCGGATGTGCTGCAACGCTTGGACCCCGCCGACGACCGGCCGCTGCTCGCCCGCTATGACCTGGGCCAGGCGGCGCGCAGCCTGTCGCCCAAGTCGCTGGCGCAGCGCACCAGCGGTGGCCTGTGGCGGTGGGCGGAGCTGCTGCCCGTGCGCGACCCGCAGCGGCGGTTGTGGCTGGGGGAGGGGGCGACCGCGCTCTACCCGCCGACGCGGCTGGCCGGGGCGCTGGGCTTGGACCGGCTGCTGATCAAGGCCGAGGGCGCCAACCCGACTGGTTCGTTCAAGGCTCGGGGGATGGCGGCCGCCGTCAGCCGCGCGGCGGAGCTGGGCGCCACCAGCCTGATCGCTCCGTCCGCCGGCAACGCCGGCGGGGCACTGGCCGCGTACGGGGCGGCCGCCGGGCTCCCGGTGACCGTGGTGATGCCCGCCGATGTGCCCGCCGCCAACCGCGACGAGGCGCTGGTCTGCGACGCCGACGTGCTGCTCGTCGAGGGCCTGATCAGCGACTGCGGGCGCATCTGCGCCCAGATCGCCGCCGCTACCGGGGCGTTCGACGTCAGCACCTTGAAAGAGCCATACCGCGTCGAGGGCAAGAAGACCATGGGTCTGGAGCTCGCCGAGGATCTGGACTGGCACCTGCCCGATGTCATCGTCTACCCAACTGGCGGCGGCACGGGCCTGGTCGGCATGGCCAAGGCGTTCGACGAGCTGGAGGCCATGGGGCTGGTCTCGGAACGGCGGCCCCGCCTGGTCAGCGTCCAGGCCGAAGGCTGCGCGCCGCTGGTACGAGCCTTCGCCGCCGGTGAGCGCCGTGCCGAGCCGTGGGTTGGCGCCACCACTCGCGCCGGCGGCCTGCGGGTGCCGGCCGCCATCGGCGACACGCTGGTCCTCGACGCGCTGCGCTCCTCGGGCGGGACTGCGGTGGCCGTGCCCGAGGAGGAGATCGACGCGATGCAGCGCTCCGCCGGGCGGTTGGGTGCCGGCTACATCAGTCCGGAGAGTGCGGCCGTCTTCGCCGCGCTGCGCGAGCTTGTGGCGAACGGAACGATCGACGCCGACGAGCAGGTGGTCGCCTTCGACACCGGCATCGGCCACAAGTACCCACCGCCGCCGGGCCTGGTCACCCCGCCCGTCGTGGGCGCCGCCGAGCAGGACGTCGACCGGATCCTGGCGTTGCTCGACCGCGGCGCGGCGCCGGCGTAGCCCGGGTTGGCCGGCTGGCAGGTGGCCGGGTGCGATTCCGGACGTGGGTGCCCGCTGCCGCACCCGCTCGGCGTTGCGCTCGGCGCGGTGGATGGCTGGGTGCATTTGTGGACGTGCGTGTCCGTTGCGGCACCCGCCCGGCGCGCGGAACGGGCTGAGGGATCGCGGCTCGCGATCGGCGTCGGCAGCGCTCGTTACAGCCGGCCGACCAGCGCTCGGGGATCGTCGACCACGTCGTCGGCCCCCGCGTGCAACAAGCGGTCGTCGCCGAAGCCGCCGCAGCGCACTCCGAGGCAGCGGATGCCGACCCGGCGCGCGGCCTCGGCGTCCCAGGGGCTGTCGCCGATGAGCGTCGCGGAACTCGGGCTCATCCCCAGGTCCGCAACCGCCGCCAGCAGCAGGTCAGGGGCGGGCTTCGGCGAACCAACGTCGCCGGAGTCAGCGACCGTCACATCGTCGCGGCCAAGGGCTCGCATCAGCGCCTCGGTCGTCTCCGGTTCGGCAGACGTGGCGATCACGAAGGCGATCTCGCGCCGCTGCAGGTCGTCCAGCAGCGCCGTCGCACCAGGGGTGGGCTGCAACTCGTCAGCGTGCTCCAGGAAGCGCCGCTGGTGGTCGGCGGAGATCCCGTCGGCATCCTCGGGCTCCTCGCCGAGCAGCCACGGACGCAGCCGCTGGCCGCCCATGCCGATGGCGTGGTGAATACGCCACATCGGCACGCAGTGGCCGCTGGCGCGCAGCGCGGCTTCCCAGGCCACGACGTGGAAGAACACCGAGTCGACGAGGGTGCCGTCGAGGTCGAGCAGGACGCAGGGGCGGTAGTCGGCCATGGCATGCACGTGCCCGGCCACGGCAGCGCCAAACCGGGGGCCGAAGAGCCTCGGCGACTATGCTGCGCGCCCGTGGGCCGACAGGAGGGGTGAAGATGGACCTGCGTGCCCGGGCGGAGTGCTGGATAGCCGCTGACCCCGATCCCGACACCAGAGCCGAGCTGCGGGCGCTGGTGGACTCTGGCGACGAAGCCGCGCTGGCGGAGCGGTTCGGGGCCCGGCTGGAGTTCGGCACTGCCGGCATCCGCGGGCCGCTGGGAGCCGGTCCGGGCCGCATGAACCGCGTGGTCGTTCGGCGGGTCACCGCGGGCCTGGCCGCGCGCCTCGCCGGTGAGCCGGAGGCCGCCGAGCGGGGTGTCGTGGTGGGCCACGACGCCCGTCACAAGTCCTTGGAGTTCGCGCAGGACACCGCCGGGGTGTTGGCCACTGCCGGCCTGCGGGTGCACCGCATCCCTGGGCTGGCCCCGACGCCGCTGGTCGCGTTCGCGGTGCGTCACCTCGGTGCCGCCGCGGGCGTGCAGATCACCGCCAGCCACAACCCGGCGGCTGACAACGGCTACAAGGTCTACTGGTCCGACGGCGCCCAGATCTGTACACCGCTGGACGCCGAGATCAGCGCCGCCATCGACGCCCTCGATCCCGACCAAGTCGTTCCGGTCGCGCGGGCCGACGACGGGAGGATCGCGGATCTGCAGGTCGGGCTGGTCGACGCCTACCGCAACGCGGTGCTGGCGTTGGTCTCGCCGGCAGGTGCACAGGCGCCGGGGTCGAAGGCGCGGGAAGACCTGCGCATCGTCTACACGCCGCTGCACGGCGTGGCCGCCCCGCTGGCCTGCCAGCTATTGGGACAGGCGGGCTTCACCGACGTTCGAGTCGTGGACCAGCAGGCCCAACCCGACCCCGACTTTCCCACCGTCGCTTTTCCCAACCCGGAGGTTCCAGGGGCGCTCGACCTCGCCATGGCGCTGGCCGACACCACCGGCGCCGACCTGATCTTGGCCAACGACCCTGACGGTGACCGCATCGCGGCTGCGGTGCCCGTCGACGGCCGCTGGCAGACCCTGACCGGTGACGACATCGGCTGCCTGCTGGCCGAGTGGCTGCTGTCGCGCGGCGAGCGAGGGCCGAACCGGGCCGTGGCCACGACCGTGGTGTCGTCGCAGCTGCTGCGCCGCATCGCCGAGGCGCACGGCGTCGGGTACGCCGAAACCCTGACGGGCTTCAAGTGGTTGGCCAGAGCGGCGCTGCAGGCGGCCGCGGCCGGCGGGCGGATGGTGCTGGCCTACGAGCAGGCACTCGGGGTGATGTGCGGCACCGCGGTGCTGGACAAGGACGGCCTGTCCGCGGCTCTGGTGCTGGCCGACATGGCCGCGGCGTTCAAGGCGGAGGGGCGTGACGCAGCCGCCGCCTTGGACGAGTTGGCACGCCGTCACGGGCTGCACCTGACGGAAGGGCGCTCGCTGCGCCTGGAGGGCCCGCAGGCCGACACGATCGCCACCGCTGCTCTGCTGCGGCTGCGAAAGGACCCTCCCGCCAACCTCGCCGGCGTCGCGATCACCTCGGTTGCCGACCATGCCGCCGGAACCCGCACGCTCGGCGGTGGGCAGGTGCAGGCGCTGTCCACCCCGCCCACTGACCTGGTCGCGTTGACCCTGGCTGACGGTTCGCGTCTGCAGGTCCGGCCGAGCGGCACCGAGCCGTTGCTGAAGTTCTATTTCGAGACGGTGGAAGCGGTGGCTGCCGACGAGCCGGTCAGCGCGGCCCGGGCACGCGCCAAGGCCCGCTTGGACGCGCAGGCCGAAGCCTTTCTGGAGGCCGCCGGCGTATGAGCACGGGGTTGGGCGGACTTGTCCGCCAACCGTTATGGCGACGTTGGACATTGGCCTCGCTGCTGGGGCGTCTGCCGCTGACGATGACGCTGCTGGCGTTGGTGCTCGTCGGTGAGCGGGTGGCCGGCTCCCTGGCGGTCGGCGCGCAGCTGGCCGGCGTGGCCACCATCGCCGCGGGCATCGCGGCGCCGCTGCGGGGGCGGCAGCTGGACAGCGGCGGCATCCGCGTCGGGCTGCGCAACGCCGCCTTGCTGACCGCGGCCGTCCTCGGCGCGCAGGCCGCGGCGGTGGTGATGGGCGCACCATTGCTGGTGCTGTTCGGGCTCGCGGCGGCGCAGGGTGTGACGTCCGCGGCGCTGTCGGGTGGATTCCGGGCGCTGCTGGTGTCGGTCGTTGATGCTTCGGACTTGCCGCAGGCCAACACGCTGGAGGCGGTGCTCATCGAGATCGCCTTCGTCGCCGGCCCCAGCCTCGCCGGCATCCTGGCGCTGGTCGTCGGCCCGGTGGGTGTCCTGCTGGCGATGGCTGCCGCCAGCGTCGCGTCGGCGCTGCTGACCGCCACCCTCCCGCCCGTCTCACCGCACACCAAGCGGGCCGTCGCCCCGCCATGGCGGACAGCCGGGGCGCCCGCCGTCTACCTGTTGGCTCTCGCGATGGGCGCGGCACTCGGGCTGTTGGAGTCGGCCTTGCCGGCCCGCTCGGCCGAGCTCGGCATGGCAGCGGCGTCGGCAGGTCCGTTGCTGGCGTTGACCGCGGCCGGCAGCGCCGTGGGTGGGTTGCTGGCGGCGGTCCGGCGCGACCACCGCAGGTATCAGGCCCGCGTCGCCGTCGGCCTGCTGGTGACGATGGGCCTGCTGTTCGGGGCCCTGGCGGCCACCGGCGGCCGTGTGTCCCTGGGCGTGCTGTTGTTCCTGGCCGGCGCGCCCATCGCACCGCTGAACGCGCTGGGTTCACTGCGACTGCAGGACACGATCCCGGCCAGCCGCCTCGGCGAGGGTTTTGCGGTCTTCACCGCGATGATCCTGGTCGGAGCGGGAATCGGCCAGAGCATCACCGGTCAGCTGCTAGAGGACGTGGGAGCGCAGGTGCTGCTCGCCGGCGCCGCGGTCATCCCGATCGCGGCCGGCGTCGTCATCACTGCGGTGGTCCTGCGCCGGCGAAGGACAAGTGGTCGCCGCGCGGCTCAGTTGCGCAGATCGCCCGCGGGCACGGCCAGGTGATGGCCGAGCCGGCGCAGCTCGTCGGCGTCCTCGGGCCCGGTCACCCCCACCCGGCGGGCGAAGCCTGGCCCGTGCGGTCGCAGGACTCCCTCGAAGGACAATCGCTGGCCCGACTCCACGCGCCTGCTTGATTCGCTCCGGCGGCGGGTCAGCTGAACCCACACTCGGGCGCCACCGGGGCTGGCGCTGACCCAGAACCCCTCGTTGGCAGCCACCGACCGGACGATCATCCGCTCGCCGCGAACCGTGCAACCGGCGAGGCGCTCGGCCTCGGCACGTCCCATCCCGGCCAGAAGACGGTTGTCCAACACCACCGGCTCCCCCGAGGTCGAGCCTTGTGACGCGGGAGCGCAGGTCGCGCGCTGCGCCGATGCGGGCTGCGGCTGCGCCGCGGGCTGCCCCGACGGCGCTGGTTGCGCCGGCAGCAAGGCGACGGCCGTCGCCAACGCTGCCGCTGCCGTCACCGCCGTCACCGACTGAGCCGGGTGTCGGCGCACGAGGTCGGTGACGAACTCCCAGGCCGACACCACACCGGCAGGAAACAGGCTGGCGGCCGGGATCCGCCGGCGCAGCAGGGCCGAACTGAGGTCGGCGCACACCGCACACGTCAGCAGGTGCGCACCCGCGTTGAGTGCCTCTTGGCGTCGCCGGTCACCAACCGACAAGGCCAACAGCACCGGTTTGCAGCGTGCGGTGGGCAGCTGCACCCGCCCAACCGCCAGCAGGTACTCGACGCGCAGCTTGCCTCGGCTGCGAGCCATGCGCACCGCCACGGCCCCTGGCGTGGAGTCCTGCTCATCGGCTAGCGCGGCGGTGCCCGTGCCGGTCACCTCGTGAGCGACGATGGCCTGGCGGTCGCGCGGCGACAGGGTCTGCAGCGCCGCGCGGACGGCAGCTCGTTCCTCGGACGACACCACCTCGTCCTCCGGACTCGCCGTCAAGCGGTGCTCGACCAGCCGAGGGGCGTAGCGCTGGAGGCGACGCTCGGCACGGGCGTGAGACACCACCAGGTTGCGGGCGGTGACGATCGCGTACGGCGTGACCGCGTCGTCCTGCAGGCGACCGCGCACCTGCATGATCCGGGTGATCGTCTCCTGGGTCAGATCCGCGACGGCCTCTTTGTCGTGGACACGCGCGGCAACCACGCGACGGATGAGCGGCGTCAGCGCGACAACATCGTCTTGCGCCACAGGTCGGTCCGCTCGATGAGGTTCGGGGTGGTCTTCGCCCAGGCGTGAGCCTATCGCCACCCGGGGTGTTCCGAAGATTCTTGCGTAATGACGAGCCCCCCAAGGCGTATCTCCAGGTGTGGCGTCAGGACCGGGGCCCGAAACCCGCCCTGCCGGCCCGCCAGTTCAATCCGTCGCACAAGCCGATCCAAGGAGTCGTTTCGATGTATGTCGCGCAAGTTGATGTTGGGGCGTCGGTCCAGGGGGCGCTGAGTTCGACCCTGGAGTTCTTGCCCAAGCTGGTCGGGTTCCTGCTGATCCTGTTGATCGGCTACTTCGTCGCCAAGGCCCTCGCCAAGGTGCTGGCCAAGGTGCTGCAGAAGGTCGGCTTTGACAAGGCCGTCGAAAGGGGCGGCGTCAAGAAGGCGCTGGAGAAGTCGAAGTACGATCCCAGCGACCTCCTCGCCAAGATCGTGTTCTACGCCTTGATGCTGTTCGTGTTGCAGCTGGCGTTCGGGGTGTTCCCGGCCAACCCGATCTCGGACTTGATCACCGCGGTGATCGCCTATCTGCCGAAGATCTTCGTGGCGAT
>JACCVM010000238.1 GCA_013698135.1 Euzebyaceae bacterium
CCGTCGCTGACAACCGGCGGCCACGACGACAGCTCCACGAGCCACTCACCCTCGCCGTCGGTGCGGTGCAGGTGGACGGTGCCGGGCGCACCCTGGTAGGCGCCGTCGGGATCAGGCAGGAAGACCCGCAGCCACTCGTCGACCCCGTCCGCCGCCAACTCGGGATCGACGGGACCGATGTCGCCGACCGCTGCCTGGGCGTCCCAGCGGTGCACCAGCGTCTCCTGGGCCATGCGCCGCTGCCAGAACGCCACGCGGTGGTCGCCGGTCCAGCTCCAAGCCGGTGTCTCCGGGTCGAAGGTGCCAAGGCGGTCCAGTAGCAGCGCCAGGCCTTCGCGGTACCACGTCAGCAGCGCTCGACCACCTGCTGGCGGGCTCGCCCAGCCCACCTTGGGTCGTTGCGTGCCGCCAACCTCGATCACAGCGACCTTGTGGCGATGCACGTTGCCCGTATGGCGCACCAGCTCGGCCAGGTCCCAGCCGGGGCAGGAGGGCACCGCGACCTCCAGGTGGTCGGCGGCGGCGGCGACCAGCGCCGCGCCGTCGGCGGCGATGGCGGACAGGTAGTCACCAGCGGTGATCACGATCGCACCCTTCTGAGAAATGCACGGACCCCCAACGTCGACAGCAGCGCCAACGACAGGGTGATGGCGCCGAGAAAGGCGGCCACAGGCATGTGCGGCAGCTGCGGCGTCAGCGAGGTCCGCAGCCCTTCGCTCATGTAGACCAGCGGATTGACCAGGACCGCGAACTGCAGCCAGCGGATCGTGCTGAGGCTGGCCCACGGGTAGTACACGCAGCCCAGGAACGTGATCGGGATGACCAGGATCGAGAAGATCAGCGGTACCTGCTGCGGCTTGACGACGGTGCCCACCGCCAGTCCCAGCGCCCCGGCTGTGAGGCTCGACAGCACGACGACCATCAGGAGCAGCGGCCAGCGGTCGAAGTTCACCGAGACGTCCGTTGCCGGGACCAGGTAGACCAGCGGGAACACCATGGCCGCGGCGACGACGCTCTGCAGCGCGCCGAAGACAATCTTCTCGACGGCCACCGCACCCACCGGCAGGGGCGCCATCACCCGGTCTTCGATCTCACGGGTGCGCCCGAACTCGTTGACGAGCGGCAGCGCCACCGCGGAGATGCCCTGGAAGACGACGGCAACGGCGACCAGGCCGGGGACGAGGATGGTCGCGAAGGACACATCAGGCGCGCCGCCGTCAAAGCCCTGCCCGATCTTGGGGAAGACATAGGCGAACACGAAGACGAACAGCAGCGGATTCATGACGGTGCGCAGGACGAAGGGCACGATCTCGCGCACCAGCACCCGGGAATCGCGCAGCAGCAAGCCGCCGAAGGCCCTGGCGTAGCCCCGCAGGCGGCTGCTGCGCGGGCCGGACCGCAGCGTCACCTCACTCACGAAGGTCCCTGCCCGTGAGGCTGATGAAGACCGTCTCCAGCGAGGGGTCGTTGATCGCCAGGTCGCGGACACCGTTGGGCTGGGCGGCCTCCACCACCTGCGGCAACAGGCGCCCGTTGGCCGTCGCGGCCAGCAGGCGCACCCCTCCGTCGTCGGTCGGCTGCACCTCGGTCACGCCCTCGATGGCGCCTAACCTCGTCAGCAGCCCAGCGTCACGGCTGTCCAGCGCCAGCAGCACCACCCGACCGGCGTTGAGGCCCTTGACCAGCGATGCCGGGGTGTCGCAGACCAGAATGCGCCCCTGATCGATGATCGCCACCCGCTCGCACAGCTGCTCGGCCTCCTCCATGTAGTGGGTGGTCAGCAGCACGGTGATGCCTTCGCGCCGCAGATCGGCCACGATGTCCCACAGCGCGATGCGGCTCTGCGGGTCCAGGCCGGCCGTCGGCTCGTCGAGGAAGAGCACCTGCGGATGGTGGGCGATGGCTCGAGCTACCTGCAGGCGCTGGGCCATGCCACCGGACAGCTCGTCGGGCATCGCCTCCGCGCGGTCGGCCAGGCGGAACTGCTCGAGCAGGCCGTCGGTCCGTCGCCTTCCACTGGCCTTGCTCATGCCGAAGAAGCGGCAGTGGTAGTAGATGTTCTCCGCCACCGTGCACGCACGGTCAAGGGTGTTGTACTGGGTGACGACACCGATGCGCCGGCGAACCCCTGCGGGATCGGCGACCACGTCGACGCCGTCCACCTCCACCCGGCCGCCCGTCGGTAGCACGCGGGTGGTGCACATCCCGACGATGGTGGTCTTGCCCGCCCCGTTCGGGCCCAGCAGCCCGAACAGCTCGCCCTGGCCGACCTCGAGGTCGATGCCGTCGACTGCTCGCACGCCGGCGGCCTCGTAGACCTTCGTCAGCCCGATCAGCGCGATGCTGGGCGTCACGGCGGCATCACCCCATAGCGTACGTACAGCTCGCCATCGCACTCGCAGACGGCGATCAGCTCCAGGCTGACTCGTGTGCCCAGGCCCTGCACGATCCGAGGGCCACCGCCCCCGAGCAGCGCGGGTGCCAGCGTCAAGCACAGCTCGTCGACCAGTCCGGCCGCCAGTAGCTGGCCGTTGACGTTCGGCCCACCCTCGCACAGCACCTGCTCGGCGCCCAGCTCGCTGCGCAGCAGGGCGATGCCACGGGCCAGGTCCACACGCTGTTCGCCGACCACGAGCAGCCGGCCGGCCGCGGCGGCGGCCTTGCGCCGCTCGGCGGGAGCGGCGGCGCAGGTGAGCACCACGGTGGGGGTTACCGCCTGGGTGAACAGAGGGGCGGCCAGGTCCAGATCGAGGGTGGCGGTCACCACCACGATCGCGGCGGGAGTGTCCCGCCCGTCGGCCGTCCGCCGCTGTTCCAGCGCGCGAGTCAGGCGGTGGGGGCCGTAACCCTCCGCGCGAACGGTGCCGGCACCGACCAGGATGGCGTCGGCGTGGGCACGCAGGGCCCGGAACACCAGCAGGTCGCCTCTGCCGCCGAGATCGGCGGTGCGGCCGCGCTCGTCGGTGGCCGCGCCGTCCGCGCTGGCGACCATGTTGAGGCGCAGCATCGAGGTTCGCGCCGCCCGGTGGGCGTCGTAGGGGTCGACCTCGGGAAGGGATACAGCCTCGGCGGGGAAGGCAAGCAGCTGGCGCATGGCCGCGACGCTACGCTGCCGGTCGTGGTTGCGCCCGTCCACCCCTGGCTTGGCGACGTGCTGCTGGACTGGTATGGCGCGCAGGCCCGCGATCTGCCCTGGCGGCGCACTCGCGACCCTTACCGAATCCTGGTCAGCGAGATCATGCTGCAGCAGACGCAGGCGTCACGCGCTGCCGTGGCGTTCGCCGAGTTCACGAGTCGCTTCCCCACCGTGCGCACCTTGGCCGGCGCGTCGGTCGCCGAGGTGCTCACCGCCTGGCGAGGGCTGGGCTACAACCGCAGGGCGGTCGGATTGCACAAGGCGGCTCGGTCGATCGTCGAGGAACACGCCGGCGTGGTGCCGCAGAACCTGACCGCCTTGCGAGCGCTGCCGGGCGTTGGCGACTACACCGCCCGGGCCGTGCTGGCCTTCGCGTACGGCCAGGACGTCGGGCCGGTGGACACCAACGTGGCGCGGGTCCTGTCCCGCGCTGTCGCCGGTCGAGCGCTGAACCGTCGGGAAGCGCAATCGCTGGCCGATGCGCTGGTGCCCGAGGGGCAAGGGCACGCTTGGAGCAGCGCCCTGATGGACCTGGGGGCACGTCACTGCACGGCACGGCGACCGGCCTGTGACTCCTGCCCGGTGCTGCGCACCTGCGCCTGGCAGCGCAGCGGCGGCGAAGATCCGGCCGGCGCAACGGCCGTGCGTGCCCGCTCGCCGTCGCCGTTCGCTGGCTCCGACCGCTACCACCGGGGCCGGCTGGTCGACGCCCTGCGCGCGGGACCGGTGGCGGCAGCCGACTTGGCGACCGCCGCGCGCGTCACCGATCGCGTCAAGGCAGCCGCGCTCGCCCAACGCCTGGTGGCTGACGGCCTCGCCGAGTGGGACGCCGGTAGCCTGAGGCTGCCGACCTGAAGGATCCCTTCATGACCACGAACGCCGCCGCGGCCCCGGCACAGCCGGTCGATGACCCCACCGACCTGACCAGGGCCGATTACCTGGGTGCCCTCAAGCGCACCGTCGCCGAGATCAAGGCCGACGACGCCCCGAGCCTGGCCGCTGGCGTGGCCTTTCGCATGTTTCTGTCGCTGTTTCCCTCTCTGTTCGCGGCGGTCGCGGTGTTCAGCCTCGTCACCTCTCAAGCCGAGATCGTCGACCTGATCGGCAGGCTGTCGGGCGTCATGCCCTCCGGCGCGATTGCGGTGATCCAGGGCCCCCTGCGCGACCTGGGCAACACCGAAGAGGGTAAGGCGGGGCTGGCCGCAGTGATCGGGGTGCTGGTGGGGTTGTTTGCCGCCACCTCCGCCGCGGTGGCCTTGATGAAGGCGTTGTCGCGCGCCTACAACGTGCCCGAGACGCGCAAGCTGGTGGCGGCGCGGCTGACCGCGCTGGTGCTGGTGGCCGCGTTGATCGTGGGGTTGGTGGCGCTGATCGCCCTGATGGTCGCCGGACCCCAGCTGCAGGATGCCCTTTTGCCCGACTTCCCCGGCTGGATCGACTTCTTGCTAGGCGCGGCGCGCCTCCTGCTCGCCCTGGGTGTGCTGATCCTGCTGTTCGCTTTCGTCTACTGGATCGGGCCCGACCGTGAGCGGCCGTCATGGGCGTGGATGAGCCCTGGAGCGCTCATCGGTGTCCTTGGCTGGCTGGCCGTGTCGGCCGGCTTCACGCTGTACGCACAGACCGCCGGCAACTACGACGCCACCTACGGAACCCTCGCCGGAGTGGTGGTCCTGTTGCTGTGGCTGCAGCTGTCGATGCTGATGATCCTGGTCGGCGCCGAGTTCAACGCCGAGGTGGAGAGGACGCGCTCGATGTACCTGGCGGTGCGCGCGGGCGCCGGCTTCGGTCTGCCAGCTCCGGCGGCCGCGGTCCTGACCGGTGATCAGGAAAGCGGCGGCGGCGCCGTAACCACAACCTCCGCCGAGGCCAAGCCCACCGCCACCGCTACCAGCCCTGCCGAAGGCTCCGGGTCCTCACCGGCCCGACGCAAGAGTGCGATCACCGCCGGGCTGATGACGGTGGCGGTGTTCCTCGGCCTGGCCCGCCACCGCCGGCGTTCCTGAAGGGTTCCGGCATGTCGAAGTCCCAGCCCTCCCCACGCCTGTCGACGCCGTGGGCGCTCACCTCGCGAGCGGTGCCGCGCACCCTCGTCCAGCCTCTGCAGGCCTTCCTGCACACCGAGGTCGCCGGCGGTGTCGTGCTGGTGGTGGCGGCGATCGTGGCGCTGGTCTGGGCCAACTCCCCGCTGTCGGAGTCCTACACCCGGCTGTGGGCCACGCAGCTGGCCGTCAACCTCGGGCCGTTCTCGATCACCGAGGACCTCGGGCACTGGGTCAACGACCTGTTGATGGCCCTCTTCTTCTTCGTGGTGGGCCTGGAGATCAAGCGCGAGCTGGTGCACGGCGAGCTCCACGACCCTAAGGCCGCCGCGCTGCCGATGCTGTGCGCGCTCGGCGGGATGGTGGCGCCGGCGCTGCTGTACGCGGCCATCAACGCCGGGGGCCCTGGCTCGTCCGGTTGGGGCATCCCGATGGCGACCGACATCGCCTTCGCCCTGGGCGTGCTGGCCTTGGTGGGCTCAAGGGCGCCCGCGGGCCTCAAGGTCTTCCTGCTGACCCTGGCCGTGGTGGACGACCTCGGCGCGATCCTGGTGATCGCGATCTTCTACAGCTCCGGAGTCGCCGCGAGCTGGCTCGCGGTGGCCGCCGCCACCGTGATCGCGATCTTGATCCTGCGGCAGGTCGGCGTCCGATCGTTGACGCCGTATGTGATCGCTGCCGCCGTGCTGTGGCTGGCAATCTACTCGTCGGGGGTGCACGCCACCATCGCCGGCGTAATCCTCGGGTTGTTGACGCCGGCCTGGCCGTTCCACCCGCCCGAGGCCGTGACCGACGCGGCGGCGGGCCATCTCCAGGAGCTGGGTCGCCAGATCCCCGACGGCGTCAGCGACGAGCGCGAGCAGACAACCCTGCTGGAGGTATCGCGCCTGGCCAACGAGGCCGTGTCGCCGTTGGCTCGCCTGGAGGCCAAGCTGCATCCCTGGAGCTCGTTCGTCGTGCTGCCGCTGTTCGCCCTTGCCAACGCCGGGGTTGCGCTGCGCGGGCCGGAGCTGGTGGCGGCGTTCAGCTCGCCCATCAGTCTTGGGATCGCTGCGGGGCTGATGCTCGGCAAGCCGCTCGGCATCATGCTGGCCGGTTGGATCGCCGTACGGACCGGCTTCGCGCGCCTGCCCGCCGGGGTGGGATGGCTGGAGATGCTCGGCGTGTCGGGACTGGCCGGGATCGGCTTCACGGTGTCGATCTTCATCGCCGGCCTGGCCTTCGATATGCCCGATTCCGTTGATGCCGCAAAGGTCGGGATCCTTATATCCTCGGTGCTCGCGGGGGTGATCGGTGCCGCCGCGCTAGCCGCTCGGGACGCGTCCAAGCACCCGGATGTCGCAACCGCGGGGTAGCGTCGGCGCCCGACAGCGCTCAAGTAGCGGAGGCGGTAGCGCACGAAAATGGCCAAGACCCAGACCTTCGCCCGCTGCACCCATTGCGACCACCGCGAGCCTCGTTGGGTGGGGCGCTGCCAGCAGTGCCGCTCCTGGGGCTCGATGGTGGAAGAAACCACTGCCGGCTCCTTCGCGGACGGCGGCGTCCGAGCCAGAGCGGTGGCCCCCGCCGAGGCCGCCAGGCCGATCCGGCAGGTCTCGGTGCACGACCACGCCCGCGCGGCCACCGGCATCGGTGAGCTGGACCGGGTGCTCGGCGGTGGGCTGGTCCCGGGCTCGGTGACGCTGGTCGGTGGTGAGCCGGGCGCGGGCAAGTCGACGTTGCTGTTGCAGGCCGCCCACGCCCTGGCGGAGCGAGGCGGCGGCGCCAACGTGCTGTACCTGTCGGCCGAGGAGTCTCCGGGCCAGGTGCGCCTGCGCGCGGACCGCTTGGACGCGCTGTCCGACCACCTGCTGCTCGCCAACCAGACGGAGCTGCCGTCGGTGCTGGGCCTGGTCGAGCGCCACCAACCCGCCGTGCTCGTACTGGACTCGATCCAGACGGTGCGCCACCCGGACGTCGCCGGCACCGCCGGCGGGGTGTCCCAGGTCCGTGAGTGCGCGGGGATGCTGGTCGGCGAGGCCAAGCGTCGCGGCATGGCCACGGTGCTGGTGGGCCACGTGACCAAGGACGGTCAGCTCGCCGGGCCTCGCCTGCTCGAGCATCTCGTCGACGTCGTCCTGGAGCTGTCGGGCGAACGCCACCACGCGTTGCGGCTGCTGCACGCGGCGAAGAACCGCTTCGGGGCGGTCGGCGAGGTCGGCTGCTTCGAGATGACCGGCACCGGCATGGCGGGGATCTCCGATGCCGGCAGGCTGTTCGTCGGCGAGGCCGCCGACGGCACCACCGGCGTCGCGGTGACGCTGGCGCTGGAAGGCCGCCGTCCGCTGGCCTGTGAGGTGCAGGCTCTGGTGGCACCTACGGCCCTGGCCAATCCGCGCCGGGTCGCCAGTGGCATCGACGCGCAACGCCTGTCATTGCTGGTGGCCGTGCTGGAGCGCCGCGCCGGCGTGCCGCTGAGTGACCGCGACGTCTTCGTGTCCAGCGTGGGCGGCGTCCGTCTCGGCGAGCCCGCGGTGGACCTGGCGCTGTGCCTGGCGATCGCCTCCAGCCGACGCGATGCCCCGGTCGCCAGACGTCTCGTGGCACTCGGCGAGGTGGGGCTGGCCGGTGAGCTGCGGCTGGTCACACAGACCGAGCGTCGCCTGGCCGAGGCGGCACGGCTCGGATTCGGCGGTGCCCTGTTGCCCGCTGCGTATGATGGCCCGGCGTTCGGGCTGCAGCTGCACCGCAGCCGGAACCTGTCGGAGGCGCTGGCCGCGGGCCTGGGTTGACCGCCCACGGTCACCCACCCACGATCCCCACCGCCCACCGCAGCCTGAGCAGACCTCGCCGACGCAAGGAGCCGACCGGGTGGCATCACGGGATGACCGCGTGCTGTCCGTGCTGGGCAAGGTGTCCCCCGGCAACGCGCTGCGCGAGGGTATCGACCGCATCATCAAGTCCGGCAAGGGCGCGATCATCGTCCTCGGCGACTCCCAGCAGGTCGAAAAGCTGGTGTCCGGCGGCTTCAAGCTGAACGCCGAGTTCAGCGCTCAGCGCCTGTCCGAGGTCGCCAAGATGGACGGGGCGATCATCCTCGACGACCAGGCGGAGCGCATCCTGTACGCCAACGTGCAGCTGGTGCCCGATCCCGGTGTGCCCACCGCCGAGACGGGCACCCGCCACCGCAGCGCCGAGCGGACAGCGCGCCAGACCGGCAAGCCGGTCATCAGCGTCAGCGAATCCATGCGCATCGTCAGCCTCTACGTCGATGACACCAAACACGTGCTGGAGGACATCTCCTCGATCCTGTTCCGCGCCAACCAGGCGCTGGCCACCCTGGAGCGGTACCGCAGCCGCCTGGACGAGGTCTCTGCCGCACTGTCGACGTCGGAGATCGAAAACGTCGTCACGGTGCGCGACGTGCTCACCGTGCTGCAGCGCGCCGAGATGGTCCGCCGCATCGCCGAGGAGATCACGGCCTACGTCGCCGAGCTCGGCGTCGACGGTCGCTTGCTGGAGCTGCAGTTGCACGAGCTGATGGACTCGGTGGAAAGCGAGCGCTCACTGGTGGTTCGCGACTACCAGCCCACCCGGCGCAAGCGGTTGGAATCGGTGCTCAGCGAGTTGGGAGCGATCCCTGCGGAGCGGCTCCTGGATCTGCGAATTCTGGCTGACGTCCTGGCCTTCTCGCTGGTCGACGGTGGCCTGGAGAGTCCCGTCACCCCTCGCGGCTATCGGCAGCTGTCGCGCATCCCACGCTTGCCCGCACGAGCCGCCGACCGGCTGGTGGAGCGCTTCTCGTCACTGCAGCGCCTGCTCCATGCCAGCCTCGGCGATCTCGACGAGGTCGAGGGCATCGGCGAAGCGCGAGCGCGCTCCATCTCCGAGGGGCTGTCCCGCCTTGCGGAGTCAGCCGTCATGGACCGCTACAACCGTTGATACGTGCGCTGACCAGCAGTTTTGTCTCGCGTTGACGGTTCAGGCGTGTTATGCTCGGCTTCCATAGCCAATAGTGCCGCCCCCCGGTCGTGGTTTGGCAGTCGAGGGACTGGCGCACGTCGAGGGGCTTGTTCATGACCTACCGGGTTGGTGACACCGTTGTCTACCCGCACCATGGTGCGGCGGTCATCGAGAAGCGGGAGACACGCAACCTGGCTGGCGAGGAACGTGACTACCTAGTACTGCGGTTGACCTACGGCGACCTGACCCTGATGGTCCCAGCTGACGCCACCGATGAGGTTGGCCTGCGTGACGTGGTTTCCAAGCAGCAGGTCGACCAGGTCTTCGAGCTGCTCAAGGCTCGGGACGGGTCCATGCCGACCAACTGGTCGCGGCGCTTCAAGGCCAACTACGAGAAGCTGAAGAGCGGCGACATCTTTCAGGTCGCCGAGGTCGTGCGCAACCTGGCGCTGCGGGAGCAGGAAAAGGGCCTGTCCGCCGGCGAGAAGCGGATGCTGACCAAGTCGATGCAAATCCTGGTGTCGGAGTTGTCGGCGGCGGTCAAGAAGAGTGAAGAAGCGACCGAAGCACTGATCGACAAGGTGCTCTCCGAGTAGCGACTCGCCGGGAGCGCGCCGAGACGACCATGTCTTCGCGGTGGCTTCCCCGCCCGAAGAGGACAGGGGAAACCCGTGCGGCCCGGTTCATCGACGATCGGCTCGACCTTCGTCGAGCTCGTGCGCCTCACCGTGGTCGTCCTGGCCACCGGCGCCGCCTTCAGCCTGGGCCCGCGGGTGGAGGGGTCCAGCCTGCT